>JAHFMB010000097.1 GCA_023269245.1 Candidatus Tayloriibacteriota bacterium | reverse complement strand
TCTCTATTTTGTCGATGCCAGGCACTATTAATGTTGGTGTACCGATACCTTCAATCTTTACACCCGCTTGCTCTAGGTAGAAGCAGACATCCTGGACCTGATAGTTTGCAGAGGCATTTTTTATAACTGTTTTGCCGGGTATGAGTGCTGCCGCCATGATGACCGCCTCGGTTACAGTGTCTCCGGCCTCGTACATCACTATGGTGCTACCGCTTTTGAGTCCTGAGTGCGAGACCTCGTAGTGTTTTGAGGTGGTCTCAATCCTTACGCCAAGCTCTTCAAGCGCGTACAGGTATGGTTTGACTGTGCGAGAGCCAAGTCGGCAGCCGGAGGGTTGATTTACTTTGAAATTGTCGAAGAAGTGCACGAGCGGCCCCATGAGCATAATCTCGCTTCTTGTGCGTGCCTGCGAAAAGTAAGAAGGGTGAGACAGATCAAATTTCCTTGGGGGAATGATTATCAAATCTTCACCCGCATAATTTGGGCTTTTTTTCCATTCACATTTTACGCCGATTGATTGTAGGACTTCTATGATGCGATTTACTTCCTCGATACGCGGGGCGTTCTTTATGGTAGTCGTACTCTTGTTGAGAAGTGAAGCAATCATGACACCAAGAGCTCCGTTTTTGGAAGTACGCACTGTAATTTTCCCGGATAGAGTCCTACCACCGTGGATACGGAAATTAATTGTTCCACCCTTGGAAAGGGAGACAATCTCTCTGTCCAATGCGGTACTGATGCGCGAGAGGGTAAGGGTAGACACGTTCTGCTCCCCATTTTCTATGCGTGCAATAACACTCTGCGTCGTTCCAGCACGTTTGGCGAGATCTGACTGTGTCATACCACGGTCTTCACGAAGTTTTGCAATAAGAGAGCCAATGTGGCCCAAAATAGGATCTTTTTTGGTGTTGGTCATTTGTGAGGCTATTATAGCATATATGCTATATGTAATTCAAGTCACCAAAACATAGGATTACGGGAAGTATTTACGTGCTTGCGTTTATTAAAAATATGTTATATAATTGCAATCAATAAAGTGCAAAGCACCCGGACCCGACGGAATCGGGCTGTTGGAAAAAACAATATTCCCATGGAAAACGATACAAATCAAAAGTTGGGCAACCTGCTGATCGGAAGGATCAAGGAGCTGATCGAAGAGCCTGTCAACTACGATGCGCTCTTGAACCTCAAGTTGAGTTTTGGAGGACCAAAGCCAGACTTGCGAGATGTCGAGGCGCGGATAAAGGTAGAACTTCCGGTGGCTGACGGCTGGAAGATTCGCCGCTGTCATGAAACGACCGGAGCCTCAATGGCGCTTATTGTTGCAAGCACCAAACACATCGGAACCCCGCTTTCTGTCGTGGTGACGGTAATGCCTGAGTCGGTCGGGGGAGAGTGGCGCGTCTTGGTCACCTACAACAAATTTGTTTGATCCATACCGGGCTCCACCAGAGGGGCCCGGTATTTCTATTAGCTGAATGTCCGGTGCTTCTATTTTTAATGACTTAGTGTTAAAGTCAGCCATCATATGTCGTTTTTCTCCCCAAAACTCGGCATCGACCTAGGTACGGCCAATACGCTTGTGTTTGTGCCGGAAAAAGGCATTGTCCTAAATGAGCCTTCGGTCGTTGCTGTGTCCGAGATAGATAAAAAGGTCTTAGCCGTCGGCAATGAGGCAAAGGAGATGATTGGCCGCACCCCGGATAATATTGTTGCGTATCGTCCGATGCGCGACGGCGTCATTGCTGACTATCGTGTGACTGAGGCAATGCTGCGCTACTTCATGGACAAGGCTCTGGGGCGATTTTCTCTATTGAAACCTGATGTCATGATTTCCGTGCCGGCGTCGGTCACTTCTACTGAAAGGCGAGCCGTCATTGAGGCAGCAGTGCGTGCTGGTGCCAAGAATGCCTATGTGGTCAAGGAACCCATTCTTGCAGCTATAGGCGCAGGCATTCCTATTCAGGAGGCTCGCGGTCATATGATTGTCGATATTGGTGGTGGTACTACTGATGTTGCAGTCATATCTCTTGGTGGCATCGTGGCGTGTAATTCAGTTAAGGTTGCCGGCAACAAGATGGACGCTGCTATCACCGATTACATGAAAAAGACTTTCAATCTAGCGATTGGTGATCATACTGCCGAGCTCATCAAGATACAGGTCGGCTCCGCCATTCCACTCGATGACGAGCTATCGATGGTCGTGAAGGGTCGTGACTATATCTCTGGTCTACCTCGCTCCGCGGAAATCAAGACTAATGAAGTTGTAAAGGCACTCGCCGCTCCTCTGCGCGATATGGTGAAGGCGATGAAGGACGTGCTACAGGAGACGCCTCCTGAGCTTGCTGCAGATATTATCGACAAGGGTATTACTATGACTGGCGGCTCATCACTTCTGCGTAATTTCCCGGAGCTCGTATTCAGACGTACCGGCGTAAAAGCAACTCTAGCCGATGATTCATTGCTCTGTGTTGCAAAGGGTACAGGAATAGCACTTGAGCATCTCGATACATACAAAAAGGCCATTATGGCAAAGAGGTAAGAGGTCGAAATAAAAGGTTGACATATCAATAAGCCAGGTGTAGGCTCACTAGCGTCTTGGTCATTGAACGCTGAAATCTGATGCCTCGCAAGAGGATTTTACGAAAGCCTGGCACACCCCCTCTCTGGTGAACTCTCCGACGAGAGATCACTGGGTCCGTGGTAAAGCAGGCTCAGCGACAAAATCGTCAGTAATTTCAGAACTATTTGACCTGGTCTGGCTCGTCCTCACAGGCGAGCCATTTTTATTGTCCGATAGTCTGGTATCATTTATATATGGCATCTAATGCAAGAAAGGAATCGACTCATCATGCCCAATGCCTTATTGGTGGTGCAGTAGAACGTGACAACCTGATAAGTTCAATCACTCGTGAATATGATTTGCACGCGGGCGATCCGGACTTTTTTGTTCGCACATATGACACACTTACAATAGAAGATGCGCGTGAGATTAAGTCTCTTGCTGGTACGAGACCGGTGAGGGATGACGGACTTAAGATATTTGTATTGACGATGAATGGTGTCACAGTCGAGGCCCAAAACGCACTTCTCAAACTACTCGAGGAGCCTGGAGAATACGCCAGATTCTATATAGTTATACCTTCAGCACGATTGCTCATACCGACAATCGTTTCGCGCCTCAATTTTATAGGTGATCACAATGGGTCTAGTTTGTGCGATGCGGCTAGTACCGATTTGGCAAAGGCTTTCCTAGCTGCGCCTACCCAGAAACGCCTTGATATGGTCAAGGCCTTGATGGACGAAATCACAAAAGAAAAAAAACAGAAACAAGACGCGGTGAATCTCATTCGTGCCATTGAGACGGCGCTGTATTCGGCCGGGGGCGTAAAGAAAAACTCCAAAGCCTTGGAAGCGGTCGTTCTCGCCGAGAAGTACGCCACCGATCGCGCTCCTTCTCTCAAAATGCTTCTCGAATATATCGCGCTTACCGCCTGATATCGCACTTGTAGTCTGGAAATGATATATTTGAGTTATTATAAGGCCCGCTAATATATAAGACATATGGCTTACGACTTCAATCCGTTCAAGA
>JAHFMB010000096.1 GCA_023269245.1 Candidatus Tayloriibacteriota bacterium | reverse complement strand
TTCATCGGCTGTCAGCGTGCGATTGTAGAGGCGGACTTCATCGATCTTGCCATCAAAGGGATTGCCGGCATCGGATTCGGCTCCCAGACAGAATGCGACGGCATTAGCAAGACTGTTCACATTAGCAAACGTCCCTGTCGCTGTGGCGCTCTCCGCGACGCCGTCGATGTAGAGCTTGGTTTCCGTTGATACGCTGTCATTCCAGACGAGAGCGAAATGGTGCCAGCCGGTCGCGGTGAACGTGGAGACGGACTCGAGCTTGTACTGATCCGTAGCATCGTTGGCGACAAAGGTGAGTTTGTCAGTAGCATCATCGATGTAGGCATTGTAACCGGTATCGGCGGCCGTCTGACCATTGGACTTGGCGACGATCGTATCATCGGTCGTAAAGGTATCTCGGTTGAACCAGCCGGAGAGGACGAAGTTTCGCGAGTCGACGACATCCAGCGTATCTGCGTCGGGTGCGGTGATATAGTCATCGGTACCATCGAAGTCCACGCCAGAGCTGATCTGCCCGGTGGTCCACGCCGGACTATTCGTGAGGGTACCGGTGGCACCGTTGGTACTGGCGTCCGTTGTCATGGTGCCGGTATTCTCATCCAGCGGCCAATAGCTCTGGAGACCGGAGTCGAGACGTCCGGTACCCTGAGGCTGGGAGACACTGCTATTGATCTTGTCGGCATCACCGAGATAATAAAGAGATTGGATTTCCGTGGCGGAGAGTGCGCGGTTGTAGATGCGGACGTCGTCGATGGAGCCATCCCAATGCCTATTTGCCGCAGCATCACCCACCTCTCCAATTTTATGTACGGTTCCTACTTTCCCCGCAAAAGTACCCGCGCTCATAACTGTTGAAGATGTTAATGTTCCATTGACATAAAGCATCAAACTTCCAGTGATATCCCATGTCGCTACTACGTGAGCCCATTGACCTGCTACAGGAGTGCCACTGTATACTGTAAAAAACTCAGCTGCATTGCTGTCTTGATACATAATTCCCCACTTAGTACCGGTACTATCCGTCCCTGTATGAATTTCGAGAATATTTGAATCACTAAATCCGTTGTAAACATTCCCTGCGGTACCATTTGATTCATAGACTGCCACCATAGCTCGCAACTGATTCGGCTTGAGCCAATGTGATATTGTTCCTGCTGTTCTTGGAAGAACAAGTGCGTTTGAAACATAATCATTCACCCCGTCAAAACTCAGCCCCTGTCCGATTTTACCAAGGGTCGCTACGGGTCCGTTGGTCAGAGTCCCGTTGTTGGCAGAGCCGCTGCGATCATAGGCAGTGGTGCCGGAGACATCCGCCCCGTCGAATGACCACAGTCCGACGAGACCACTGGTTAGGGAAGAATTTTTCGAAGCATTGAGTTTCGCCGCTCCGAGATTGTAGAGGTTGGTAATTTCCGTGGCAGAGAGTACACGGTTGTAGATGCGGACATCGTCAATCTGACCGTTAAAAACTCTGGATACATCAGCTCCCACAGCACCTATTGCAAGAACATTAGTACCAGCATTAATAGCACCGATGGAAGCAGTGCTGGCAGGACTATTAACATCTTCAACCCCATTTTTGTACAGACGCAGACCAGTGGTGCTTGATGCTTGAAATGTCCCACAGACGAATGTCCATGTATTATCAACTGAGGAGTTGGTAGCACCTTCAACACGAGCGCTGTCCGCATCGGCACTGTCTGCGACATACACCGTGTATTCATCCGTTCTACCTGAAACGAAACCAACATCGTCACGAAAAAAGTTAAATCCATCATTTGAACTTGCATCACTTTTTATAACAATTGCATCATCATCCGTCAGGGATGTATGTTTCACCCAAGCACAGACTGTGAGAGCGGTAGCAGTATCAATCGCCGCAATATCGCCCTCATCTACATAATCATTCGTCCCGTCAAAATTGATGGCTTTGCCAAGCTTGCCATCCACCCAAGTCGGGCCGTTGGTCAATGTCCCGGTGTTGCCATTGCCTGAGGCGTCCCCTGCCAACGTACCGCTCCCCTCATCAAAGCTCCAGTACCCGACCAGCCCGGTCTTGCTGGCGGTTTTCTGCGCCACTCCCGCTTGTGCGTTTTTCCAATACCAATAGCCTCCGCCGGCAAGGGCAAAGATCAGGATGATGACGATGTACTGGAGAACGCGGTGAGAGGTGAGGGTCATATCTCTGAAGGTCATACTATTGACAAATATATTTTTATCTGCTACAGTCTACATACAAACGGCTTCGGCCTCAGGAGCGTCGCAAGACGCTTCAGAAAAATTGAGAACGGCGATTATTGCAACAATGCAGTAATCGCTTTTCTTAATTCTTGAAACTGTTTCTTCGGCAAAACAGAGAGCTTTTCCTTCAGCCGCTTCGCATCCACCAGACGCAACTGGGAAAGGATAACGCGGCGGTCTTTCCCGTCTCTTAGGTCGATAGGGAAATAATATTTTCCAACCTTTACCTGAGTAGTCAGAGGAAGTGCCCAAAATACTTCCTTGTTGAATTGCTTCAAGACGATAATCGGACGCATAAAATCATCACCCTTGCCGTCCTGCTCATACCCGACATTAGCGCCGAGAGCACACCACCATATTTCACGTTCATTGAAAAACACCCGAACATGCTGGTCGTTGTGGATACCTGATTTTTTTGTATGCCAGCGCTTGAAATCTTTATCCATTTTTTTGTATTTTCCTTCTCCGTTCGATTATAGCATAACCGACGTAGCCGCTTTCTCCACCACTCCCGCCTGTGCGTTTTGCCAATACCAATAGCCTCCGCCGGCGAGAATGAAGAGGAGAATCAATGCTATATACTGGATAATACGATGCGAGGTGAGAGTCATACTCTATACGATGTCAAAAGATATAAAACACAGATTACAAAACACAAAGTCCAAACAAAACACAGTCTTCAACTTCCGAGCTTTGTTTCAGCCTTTGTATAGGGGATTGACAATTCCATATTTTCCATATATACTGGTATTACATTTGGGGTTACCCACTGATCCCCGCTTCGGCGGGGTGACCAGATTGCGAAAGTCCGAGCAACAAAGCGACGGACTTTTTTAATGTTTGAAAGTCTCCTTGAGAAAGCGCCGATTCGCGTACCCAGAGACGATTGGCAGAAATAAATCGAATCTGATTCATCATCACAAACCGATCTTTACTTCGGATATGCAAATGATGATACCAACTCCCTTCGCGCTTTTTGGTCGTAGTTGGCATGACGATACATGAGTTATGGGAAAGCTTTTTCAAAACCACTACCGGTCTTCTGAAATATTCACCCTTGCCATAGACCTCTTCGCCGATATTGAGTCCCATCGAACACCACCAAATTTCTCCTTCTTTGAAAAAGAGGTTCCTTCGAGTTCCATCTAATTGTTTCTTTTTTCCATTCCAGCTATCAAAGTCTTTTTCCATACGTTTTTGTATTTGTGACATTTGGCATTGATTTGGCATTTGGTATTGGGATTTTGGCATTTCGCAATTACTCTTCTAATCTTTTCAAGAGTCCGTCCAAATCTTCCGGTGCGTAGTATTCGATGATGACTTTGCCACCTTTGCCGGCGGGAGTTATTTTCACC
>JAHFMB010000013.1 GCA_023269245.1 Candidatus Tayloriibacteriota bacterium | reverse complement strand
GTGAAATCACTTGAATAACCACAATTAGTATAACAACAACCGCAGCAGCAAAAGCAATATTCTGCTTCATGCGCTGATACGGCCGTCTATGAGTTTGAAGGTAAGTCATCTTCGTTTTCAATAAGCACTGAACGGAACTTATCGAGATCCTCGAGAATGATACCTGCGCCGCGGGCAATTGCAGTGAGTGGGTCCTCAGCAATGGTTATAGGAATATTGAGCGTTTCAAGCAACAGCGCATCGAGTCCTTTGATGAGCGCACCGCCACCGACCAAATGAATGCCGCGCTTCATCACATCAGCAAGGATTTCCGGCGGGGTCGTCTCAAGAACTTCCTTGGTAGCTTCAAGCAATACATCAATAGACTGACCGATAGCCTCACGGATATCAGAATCAGTGATGATCACTTCGCGCGGCAACCCAGTGATCAAATCGCGGCCACGAATGGTGGTCTCAAGTGGTTCTCCGGGAAGAACGGCACCTACGTCCTTTTTGACCTGCTCCGCAGTGGTTTCACCAATCAATATTTTGAATTCGTTACGGATATAGGAAATGATGTCGTTGTTGAGCTTGTCCCCTGCAATCTTCAAATTTTTTGAGCGAACAATACCACCGAGAGAAATGACTGCGATGTCTGTTGTGCCTCCACCGATATCAATGATCATACTGCCGACAGGCTCATGGATTGGTAAGCGAATCCCAATCGCCCCTGCCATCGGCTGTTCGACAATATAGACTTCGCGTGCGCCGGCATTTTTTGTGGCATCACGAACTGCACGCACTTCAACATTCGTTACGCCAGATGGTACACCTACCACTACGCGCGGGCCAAGGAATTTTTTCGGCATATATTCTCCGGCACGGCGCATCAGGTAGGCCAACATCTCTTCAGTAACTTCAAAATCTGAGATTACTCCATCCACAAGCGGACGGACAGCGGTAATGTGTGCCGGAGTACGCCCGAGCATATCTTTTGCGGTTTGCCCGATGGCAACGACTTGGCCGGTCTTTTGATTGACAGCAACGACTGAAGGCTCGTTGACGACAATCCCTTTCCCGCGCACGTAGACAAGTGTATTAGCGGTACCAAGATCAATACCGATATCATTTGAAAAACGGCTTAATAGGCTGTTCTTTTTCTCTTTGAACGTCATAGCTGAAGAGTATCACAAAGTATAAAAACGGGTAATTGACAAAATCGCACATGCGTGAAATCATAGTGACGGCGGTCAACCCTCAACGTACATTGAACTATGGACCTCGTCGGCTATTTTGACGTATTTAATACGATCCCACGATTGACGCTCACCGTCATCGCTCCACTGCTGTTTGCCCTTTCTGCGTACTCATGGAGAATGCTTGTCCAATACGCTGGGCTCGCATGCAACACTGGAGTGAAACTGCCAAAATTTCGCACATATGTCGCTGTAGCCTTTTTAGCTGCGCTGGCATGTACGCTTGAATTTCTTGTCGCATTGTTTAGCAGCAGTGCGGCCTGCAGCGGTTTCGGCAGCAATGTCTTTGCCATATATATTCCCTGCGTGCTCATTGTCGCGTGGCTGATATCGGGAATACCGGAATACGTCAGCCTTTACAAGAAACAACGACGGTAGTGGCCAAGTCAACGCACCCCCGATTTGCCCCGCACGCCCCCCGGCGTGCGATTTTATTTAGAGAGATGAAATGGCTACCATCTCAACTGTATCTGTCTTCCTATCCTTTATCTCAGCTGAGTTGTCCTTCAATGTTTTTGCGCTGATAACAATTCGTCGAGGAATACCAATGAGATCAGAATCCGAGAATTTCGTACCTGCGGTCTCATCACGGTCATCATACAGAACCTCGACATCCTTCTTCGTTAATTTTTCGTATAATTCATCGGTCGCTTTTTTGACATCACCCGATTCGTCATTCAGGGCAATCAGGTGAATAGCGAACGGCGAAACTGACTCCGGCCAGACCAATCCTTTGTCATCAGACCAAAGCTCTGCAATAGTACCCATGACACGTCCAGGACCGATACCATAGGAGCCCATAATGACCGGCTTCAACTTTCCTTCTGCATCTTTGAAATTCAACCCAAGCGCATCAGAAAATTTGGTACCGAGACTGAAAATGTTTCCCACTTCAACAGCCTTCTTTTCTACAAGGTCTGTTCGGGAGATTCCAAGATCACCGAGCACCTCATCGTTGAGCACTTCCTTGTTAACTGCCAAACGTTTGCCCTCGTGAACATAAATAATGTCTTCACCTGCATCGGTAATGGTCTGAAATTCGTGAGAATACTTTGAAAAGGAACCGCCAGCGGCAAATGTTAGATATGTTTGACCTCCCAACCCCAGACGATCGAAAATTCGTGTGTATGCTTTTCTGGCTTGCTCATAAAATGCCTGGTGTGCCTCATCGTCCACATTGAACGAATACAAATCCTTCATGAGGAATTCACGTGCCCGCATAATGCCCGATTTTGCACGATCCTCATTGCGGAATTTGGTCTGGAACTGATAGATGGCCCGTGGCAAATCACGGAATGATCGTATGTGATCCTTCATCAAGTTCGTCAGGGGCTCTTCATGGGTAAACCCAAGACCGACATCGCTGCCATTCTTGAGTTTTGTTTTGAACCAATTGTCGACAATAGCATCGTCCCAACGATTAGTCATTTCCCAAACTTTCTTATCTTGAAGAGCGGTCAAATGAACCTCTTGTCCGCCAATAGCATTCATCTCTTCACGAATAATCTGGACGATCTTGTTCATCACCCTGAGACCAAGTGGTAAGAATGAATACACTCCAGCCATCTCTTTGTTGATATATCCAGCACGAATAAGAAGCTGCGCATTCTTGGCAACTTCATCCTTTGGGGCTTCGCGTCGCGTCTTGGTGAAGAGATGGGATTGTTTCATGGTCTACATGATACAGGAAAATATGCCCGCAACAAAGCCGCCGGATAAATATTGACTAATTAAATTTTTATGTTATTATCATTTTGACGCTCTTTGATGTTTGAGGAGCACAACTCACAACTGTATACGGATATGAACATCAACCACGAATTCTTCGGCGGACTCGCCGCGGGAATGGGTGCGGTGTCATTCATTCCTTATGTCATCGCCCTATTTCGCAAGAAAAATCCCATCGTGCCAAGCAAGGCAAGCTGGATTATCTGGGCAATCATGGGATTGGCAATCCTCGCCGGATCCAAAGCGACGGGTGCCAAGGCAACCATCGGACTCGCTGTCGTGTACGCGGTCTTTCCCATTATTTTCCTCGGTTTGCTGTTTCTGAAATACCCCGGAAAAGAAAAGTGGAACCCGGCTGAACGTATCTACTTTCTCATTGGCCTGTCGCTACTCGTTCCGTGGGTCGCATTCAAAATCGTTGAGAGATTTGATCTGGCACCCGAATGGCGGTGGATCCTGCCGTGCATAACTCTCTGTTGCAGTATTGCCGTTGATGGCTGTGCCGCGTGGCCTACAGTTATCAAATGCTGGAAAAATCCGGCAAGCGAAGATGTGTGTGCCTGGACCATCATGGCCATAGGCAACGATATTTATTTGCTGGCTGTCGAGGACTGGAGTTGGAGCAATTGGATCAAATGGATCTACCCAATCTACGTGACACTTCCCTCGGGATTCATTGCGCCTCCGCTCCTTATTCATGCGTACAAACAATGGCGCCACAAGCGCCTCAACCCTGCCGCCGGTCAATGACTGGCGGCGGTTTTATTTAAATAACTTGGTTATGTCCTGATACGTCACCACCACCATAAGCAACATCAGTAGCGCAAAGCCGACGATATTAACTGTATTAGTGAATTTGATAGGAATACGCTTGCGAGTGATACCTTCGATAATCACAAACAATGTGCGACCTCCATCAAGTGCCGGAAATGGAATCAGGTTGATAACTCCGAGGTTAATAGAAATCAGCGCCGTTATCATGACGAGGTAGGTAAAGCCCATATGCGCCGCATCTCCAACGATGCCCGCTATGCCAACAGGACCCGCAACATCGGAGAAATTCGCCGTACCTTGGAATATATTTGTGACGAAGGTGTACAGACCAATAGCCGTTTCGCGAATCATGACACGTGTATAGTTGAGGCCTTCCCAGATAGCAGTGAAGAACGGGAGCCTGAGACTTCCGACTTTCTGCATGGCAATACCGACCGCGTACGTCGATGTCGCATCGGAAACGAGCCCTTGGGCCGGAGTGACTTCAACGGTGTTGAGTTGCCCATTGCGTCTCACTTGAAATGTAAGCGGGCTGCCACTACTTGCCGCGATATATTTTTGAATTGAAGGGATAGTAAGCTCATCAGTGTATCCCTGTGCACTGACAAGCACGTCCCCCATCTTGAATCCCGCCTTGTCTGCCGGCGATGCCGGCTCAATGTAGGTGAGCATAATGCGCTGATCGGTAAATCGGTCCGTATATTTCTCAAACCCGTCGCTCGTAGCCGTAACTCCCGACATAAACGCGCATGAATATAATAACCATGCAAACACAAAATTGAAAAAAACGCCCGCCACCAATACCATGACCTGCTTCCAACGTTTCTTATTCACAAAACTGCGGGCGGCGTCGGGACCACTGATTGATTCCTCATCGGGATTTTCACCATGAATCTTTACGAAACCGCCAAATGGAATGAGATTGATACCGTACTCCGTTTCTCCCCTTTTCCAGTGGACAATACGTGGACCAAATCCAATCTTGAATGCATCAACACGGATACCGGCTGAACGCGCGGCAACAAAATGTCCGAGCTCATGCACGAAAATGAGAACGGCCAAAACTATAAGAAAGATCAGTACTGTCATAGATTAGCTCAAAAGCTCCTTCTCTTTCTTTGCGAAGGCATCATCGAGTTTTTTGTTTGTATCATCCACGAGCTTCTGCGTGTCATTCTTTGCGCGGAATGCATCGTCTTTGCCCATATCGCCATCTTTTTCTTTGGTTTGAAGATCTTTGACGATGACATCACGGTGGCCACGAATCTGTTTCTTAGCCTCTTCCAATTTTTCCTTGGCTGTTTTGGCAATCTGTACACGGCGTTCACCGGTCAATTCTGGAAACATGACACGAAGGCCTTGATCATCAACAACTACTGAGAGCCCAAGGTTGGCGATAGTAATCGCTTTTTCTATCTCTTTGGTCTGGGACTTATCCCATGGTGCAATACGAAGCACACGAGCTCCTTCGAGGGTGACGCTCGCAACCTCTTTGAGAGCCATCGGGGCACCGTAGACTTCTACTTTGACTGCGTCAAGAACAGCTGGTGATGCCTGACCCGTACGAATCTGCTGGAGCTCTTTCTTGAGCCACTCCTCTGCTGAAGCAAGTTGTTTTTTGAACGGATTAAAGTCGTAAGCCATAGTGTGGTAATTACATGAATAAGTAGAAGGATTATAGCACAGAGCGTGACTATATATTCAAGGCGACGTATTCGAGAAGCATCTTCACTGACGGTGCACGATCATGGAGATAGGAGCGAGCCATTTCAATTATGTGTAATGCGGATTGTCCCTTGCGTATTCCACGCTGTTCATATATCACCGTCTCAATCGCATTCAACACATCAATCGCATCCTGCTTCGTCTTTTTTTCTTTTGAAATATCGTCGACCAACTTCTTTACCTCTTCAAGTCGTTTGGCTTTTGAAACCGTGACAAATCTGTTGGCAACCGAGAGAAGTTCAGGATCAATGGAGGAGCGTTCTGACCTACTCGACGATGTATCACCAATACTTCTCATACGCGACTTTACGGTCGGTAACAATAGATGGGCCGAAGGAATCAATATGAAAAAATGTGCGTACTCTGCAGGCTCTTCGAGCAATTTAAGGAGTGCGTTCTGTGCCTCGACAGTAATGCCATTCATCTGAAGGATAAAAACCTTCTTTCCATTATCAACAACTGGGCGCATGCCATGTGAGGCCTTCACCTCACGCGCATCATCAATCACAAATGTTTCGTAGGAGCGATCAAAAAAGTCAGGGTTGCCCCGTGCTTCGATCTTATGTTTGTGCGCAAGAATAGAAAAGAGCTCTGTACGCACAGAGTCAGCGCCAATCAAGTAGTATGCATGATGAGAGAGTAGTTGTTGGGGAAAATCCATCGTCTCAATTATAGCGCACTCGGTATCATTACTACCTCTTACTGATCATCGTCTTCTTGTAGACATCCAAGTGTTCAAGTGCAATACCTGTTCCCTTTACCACGCACAGCAACGGTTCATCTGCCATCTGCGCTTTAACTCCAGTACGGCGGAATACAAGCTCGGGAAGATTGCGAAGCATCGATGAGCCGCCAGTCATGGTGATACCTTGATCAATAATGTCTGCCGCCAACTCTGGTGGAGTCTCCTGCAACACATCCTTGATGGCCTTGATCATATCGCGAAGTGGTGCGGCAATCGCTTTTACAATCTCGTTTGTCTTGATTTCTGTAGAACGTGGAAGTCCGGAAATATAATCACGACCTTTCACTTGCATACCTAACTCTTGATCAAGAGGAATCGCTGAACCAATAGTAATCTTTATAATCTCAGCCATATGATCACCGATCGCTAAGTTAAATGTTTTTTTGACGTAATCTGTAATAGCAGCGTCTATCTTGTTGCCGGCAACTTTTACAGAAGTCGACGACACAATACCTCCAAGAGAAATAACAGCCACATCAGTTGTACCACCCCCAATATCAACGATCATGTGCCCGCGAGGTTCTTGGATCGGAATGCCAGCACCAATCGCAGCAAGAATAGGCTCCTTGACCACATAGGCATTTTTTGCGCCGGCACGAAGAGCCGCCTCAACAACCGCGCGACGTTCAGTTGAGGTAATACCCGCCGGAACAGAAACCATGACATCCGGTTTGAAAAATGAAAAACGACCAAGGGCTTTGTCGATAAAATAACGGAGCATCGCCTCAGTCACACGATAGTCAGCAATGACACCATCACGCATGGGGCGATAGGCAACGATATTGTCAGGAGTACGACCGACCATTTCCTTTGCTTCATTGCCGACAGCCAATACTTTTTTGTCGACTTCGGATACGGCTACGACTGATGGCTCATTCAGGATAATCCCCTTCCCAGGCAAAAAGACGAGTGTATTAGCGGTACCAAGGTCAATGCCAAGCTTTGATGAGAAAAAGGCCATAGGTGAACTGACTATAGCATACCTATGGAGAGGTTCAATGCGGAAAATTATTTTTTGACTCTCACAACACGTGCCCCCAATCTTCCCAATGTTTCCTCCAATTTTTCGTATCCTCTATCAATCAAATGAACGTTGTTGACGGTGAATGTTCCTTTCCCAAGAAGGGCCGCAATCACAATGGCAAATCCGGCGCGAATATCGTGAGCCATGAGCTGTTGACTCCCCTCTACTTCATGCAATGCTGTTGGACCCTCTACCATCACTTCATGAGAATTGTGTTGGGTAATCTGTGCTCCCATCTTTTGTAAATCTTGAACATACTTGAATCGCCCCTCAAAAATTGTCTCGATGACCGTGCTCTGTCCTGAACATTGCGTCAAAAAAGTTACGAGTGGAGATTGGAGATCGGTCGGGAATCCAGGGTACTCGAGTGTCTGTACGCGCGTGATTGGTTTGTAGACAACTGGTTTTGAACTGTTTCGGATAACGAGCGAGTCCTTCTTGATCTCAATATCAGCTCCAGACTCAGTTAGCAATGTAGTGATCGACTCCATGTGATCTGGTCTGCAATTTTCGATAGTCAACTCCTCAGCACATAATGCTCCTAATATAAGAAAACTTCCTGCGGTGATGCGATCAGGGATGGTCACAAATGATTTCTTGGCGGAGAGCAGCTTGCCACCAGTTCCAACAATAGTAAGTGTTGCTGTGCCAATGCCTGAAATATGCGCACCTGATGCATTGAGCCATTCCGCTACATTGGCAATCTCGGGCTCGCGTGCACAATTGTTGAGTACGGTTGTTCCTTGAGCCAGCACGGCAGCCATCATGAGTGTCTCGGTTGCCCCCACTGATATTTTCTTGAATGTAATCGTCGTTCCACCAAGCTCACTGGTAACTGAAATATCGTAGACACAATCATGTTCATCAACGGTGGCCCCCATCATTTCGTATCCAGACAAAAACAAATCAATCGGGCGAGCACCAATGACACACCCTCCCGGAGCAGGAAACGCCACTTTTTTGTAACGAGCCAGCATCGGACCAGTCAAGACCACCGAGGCTCTCATGCCTTTTGCCAAGTCATCATCAATATGAGTTGAGTCTATCGAGGTTGAATCGATGGTTACTGTTTGTCCAGGCTTACTCTCTCGCGTAACTGAAGCGCCCAATTTTTTGAGAATTGTCGTCAGGGTTTGAATATCGCTGTTGTCTGGGACATTTTCCAAGGTGACCGGGCCATCAAACAAGATGGCCGCCGCCATGGCTTTGAGTGCGGAGTTTTTTGCGCCATTAATAGTCACGGAACCTTTGAGAGTTCGCGCACCAGCGAGGCCCTGTATGACAAATTGGTCTTTCTGATCTTTTGTGTACATATTGATGAGCGAGCATATATTGTAGTATTTTTTTTAGTTCTTCACAAACAAAACCGCCCCATGGCATGACCCACGGGACGACGGTAACGGTTCACGGTTTCGGAGGAACATTGCTTAGGTGGGACTAACTTGCGGTTGAAATTCAGAAAATGACTCCTTCAACGAAGTCAGCCATTTTTTGAATTTGCTCTCACCTGGAGGCAGCGGCGTGCACGAGATAAAGTAAATTACCGAAATGAGTGACGCGTGCATGGTTACCATTGCACAGCCATATGTTACTTCATGCATCGATGTAAACATGAACAGCCATTGCCAAAATGGAATCCCTAAGACAAAAGTGACCAACAGCCGCAGCTTTATCCCCAACGGGTGAGCTCTCAAGGGGTTCATGGTGCGTGAAGTTGAATCTTTAGCAAACTGTCTTTCTATTTGCGCGACAACACGAAATGTCACAGGCAGGTTTACCAATGACATAATGCTGACGATGAAAACGGCAGGATGCCAAAGCCCAACTATCGCCAACATGCCAATTATCATGCACGGCACATATCGCGCGAGAAAAAAATTGTTCTTCCCCGTGAGCCTCTGAAACCAGTGCGCAAATCGCTGAAATCCCGCGTCGAACATCCAATCATCCAACTGCGTGAATAAATTCAAGGAACACCTCCGTGTTGAAGTTATATACACGATGGATAATATAACAATCTGCATTTATGTCAACCCTGCACATTCGCTTAGAATAAAGGTATAAATACACCAATGAAGAGCGCACCTACCATGCAGATCATCACCGTCATTCCCCTTACCCGATCAAAAGTGGCCGGCGAACTTTCCTATTTCACTGCATCGGACGTTCCGCTCGGAGCCATCGTATCCGTCCCGCTTCGCTCAAAACACATCCATGGCATCGTCGTTGCAACCCGGCCCGCAGCAGATGTTAAGGCGGAAATAAAAGATGCCTCATTTCAGCTCAAAAAGCTCGGCAGGATCAAGGCGACAGCCTTCTTCCCTCAGACATTCATGGACGCCTGCCGCATCCTCGCGGACTATTACGCTTCAAGCATTGGATCGGTCATCGACGCGCTCATTTCTGATGCGCTCCTGGAACATGCGCACAAAATTGATCTGCCTGTTCATCAAAACCGATTATTCAATGAGATCAAAGGCTCAACGGCGATTGATGAAACATACGCCATTCAGGGCGACGATGAGGACAGGCTCGGATCGTGGCGCAGCCTTATCCGGCAAGAATTTGCTCGAAAACGTTCGGTTATTATATATGTGCCCGGCGTTGAGGACGTAAAAACGCTTTCGGCTTCGCTCACCAAAGGCATTGAAGGGTACATGTTTGCTCTTCACAGCAAACTAAGCCCAAAGGAAATAATTGACA
This sequence comes from Candidatus Tayloriibacteriota bacterium, assembly GCA_023269245.1. Taxonomy (GTDB): domain Bacteria; phylum Patescibacteriota; class Minisyncoccia; order Phycocordibacterales; family PALSA-1337; genus C7867-002. Next base: position 3,798 of record JAHFMB010000013.1, on the reverse strand, counting down.
CATGGAAACTCATCAGCGAAACGGCACATCCGGTGGTAGTAGTCGCCACCGGATCATTTTCAGTACTCCCGCGCCCCGATGTTGATAGCATCATCATTGAGCGCGAAAACGGCCGCGGCTGGATAAGTCAAAAACACCCGTATCTAGACATCCGCCATGCTATTGAGACCATCGCGCGTACGCAAAAACAGACCGTGTATCGCGCGGACAGCATGCTACGCACCGAGACTCTCCACCGAGTCGATACCCACGAAATCGCCCAGGGATCCCCTTTCAAGTGGCGCTCCATTTCAAGTGCTCAAGACGTGCTTGTAGACATGAAAAGCGGAGTGTCGTGGAAAACTGATTCACAGCACCAACCGCACGAGTCAGGTATGGTGGCAGATCCAAATAAAGATACTGAGACTCCGAAGTTCCGCATCGTGTCTCCAGAACTCGAGGAGTTGATTACGTACAACCAGGAGAACAATACGCACCTTTTTATGCTCACGATCCGGCGTGGCCTTTCCCCGGTCACAGTTTGCAGCGATTGTGAATCGATTGTGTCATGCGTCAATTGCAGCGCGCCGATGGTGTTGCACGCATCCAAGAGCTCCGGGAAAAACTTTTTTATGTGCCATGTCTGCGGAGAGCGTCGCGACGCCAACGAAAAATGTAAAAAATGCGACAGCTGGCGCCTCACCCCGCTCGGTATCGGCATCGACCGTGTATACGAAGAGCTGCACCGGCTTTTTCCGGACATAGACATATTCAAAATTGATGCAGACTCGACAAAAACTGACGCGCAGATCTACGCGGTACTTGAAAAGTTCCGCGCAAAGCCTGGGAGCATCCTGCTCGGAACTGAGATGGCGCTGGTGTATCTGTACGAAAAAGTCGACCATGCCGCCGTCGTTTCTCTCGACTCACTGTTTGCACTCCCTGATTTCCGTATTCAGGAGAAGATTATGTACACAGTATGCCGACTAAGAAATCTTGCCAGCCGCTCTATTCTGGTGCAATCGAGAAAAGCCGATGAAAAAGTCTTCGAATATGCACTCAAGGGCAACATCAGCGATTTTTACCGGTCAACTCTGGCCGAGCGAAAACAGTTTAGCTATCCTCCCTATTCGACGCTCATCAAAGTTTCCATTGAAGGAAAAAAGGAAAAAATTGCGACTGACATGGCGGAAGTACAGCGGCTTTTGTCACCTCGTGAGATTGATGTCTTTCCCGCATTCACTGCCACCGCACGCGGCAACTCCATCATTCACGGCCTGCTCAAGCTCCCCGAAGGTGGGTGGCCCAACTCAGACCTTATCAGCATCCTCCGAAATCTGCCACCGAACGTCAAAGTCAAAATAGACCCCGAGAGTTTACTATAGCGCATTTTCCTGTTACAGTTTGCCCATGAAAGATATCGTCCAGCGCGACAATCCCATTCTTCACCACAAGGCAAAAACCGTGCCCATTGCCGATATCAGCTCTCTGGCAATACAAAACGTCATTGCCGACATGGCTGAGGCCATGGCCTCGCAGAAAGACGGTATCGCCATCGCTGCGCCTCAGATCGGTTCGCCACTGAGAATTTTTGTTGTTTCAGGGAGTCTGTTGAAACAAGCGGACAAGACATATACCGGTGATGATAGCAATCTTGTGTTTATCAACCCCGAAATCCTCAAGCTGTCTCGCGAAAAAAAAGAAATGGAGGAAGGGTGCCTGTCAGTCCGTTGGCTCTATGGCAAAGTAAAGCGTTCGACCCGAGTCACTATGCGCGCATACAACGAAAAGGGCCGGAAGATCGAGCGCGGAGCCAGCGGCCTTTTGGCACAGATATTCCAGCATGAAACCGACCACCTCAACGGCGAGCTGTTCATCGATAAAGCTGAACATGTCTGGGAGATGAGCGAAGAAGAAATCAAAGAGCTGCAAAAGAAATAATTGAAAACGAGCAATAAGTAATCTCTATCCCATGACAACGACGCCCTCAACGTGCACCTTCGCCTTCTTCGGGTCATCCCGATTATCTGTGATTGTGTTGGATGAATTGGAAAAAATCGGATTGAAGCCCACTTTCATAGTGACAACGCCCGACAAGCCTCAAGGCCGCAAGCTTGTCCTCACGCCAAATGTGGTGAAAATGTGGGCACAGGAACATTCGATAGAAGTGTTCGATCCCCCCACAATTGACCGAGGTTTTTTGGATGTACTCAAACAAAAGACCTGTGATGTCTATATTGTCGCCTCGTATGGAAAACTATTTCCTGAAGAATTATTGAACATACCTCCAGGCAAAACGCTCAATGTCCATCCATCGCTCCTACCACGCTATCGTGGCGCCTCCCCGCTGCCGACAGCTATGCTTGACGACGCCAAGCATACCGGCGTCACCATCATGCGCCTCACCAAAGAAATGGACCAAGGGCCGATCCTCGCACAAAAGGAAATTGTGGTGAGCGAGTGGCCTATCTACGAAGAGTTTGAGGAACGCATGGCTCGCGAGGGGGCGCAATTGCTTGCCTCTATTCTTTCCGATTGGGTGGCAGGAACCATCACCGAACAAGAGCAGAATCATGCTCAGGCGACCTACACAAAAAAAATTGAAAAGGAAGATGCCTGTATTGATCTTGCCGGTGATCCGTATGAAAATTTTCGCAAGATTCAGGCCTACCATCAATGGCCGCAGGCATATTTTTTCATTGAAAAAAACGGCAACCGGCTTCGTGTGAAAATTACTTCAGCCCAGTTCATTTCCGGGAAACTTGTCATCGAAAAAGTCATCCCCGAAGGAGGAAAGGAGATGAGCTTCGCGGACTTCAAGAACGGCTATTCGGTTGAAGTGTAGGACGAGACATCAATGATACTAAATGTCTTGCCCACCGCTTCGGCTTTCGAGGTAAAATAAAAGAGAATGGTCCAAAAACAGAATATGCCGATAAACGCAATGCATAACCACTGATTGACTGGCTGTCTCAGTTCGGCCAAACTAAAAAACGATTTTTTATTCATACTAGTATAAATGTCAGATTATTAATTGGCGCCTCGCGACCAAAGTCCTTTCATCATCTGCTTGATGCGTGCCCCTCCACGGCGAATGCGGGACGACTGCTTTTTTCGCGTAGAGGTAAAATCGCGCACCACAGCATCGCGAACTTGATCCACTGCCCCATACAAATCTTCCCCTTCGATAGAAGCGTAAATATTGAGTCCATTCGCCCCGACAAGGTGTATCTCAGCCTTGAAAATATCACCTTTATTGTGGTGTGTGGTCGTCCTCGCCAGTTCGACATCGCACTGTGTGGATGGGTCGTCGCTGGTTAATTTTTCAATCTTGTCGAGTCTCTTGTTCACATAATCAGAAATTGCATCGGTCAACGTTATGTTGGTTGTCTTGATGTGTATATTCATGGCAACAGTATATCAGCTTTTCTTTTCTAGGGAAATAATTTTTGCGGAAGCATGGTATCCGCTTATAATCCGTGCATACTGAGATGGATGCAATGTCTCCATAATTTCTAACACGCGTTGATTGGCTCGATTATCTTCTGCCGGCTCGCGTACCGCAATGTCGTAGCGGTTATCGTCCACCTTTTGTATGAGTTCCTCCTTCGCGTCTGTCGTTACATGAATCCTAATGAGCATAGATGATTTTGATTTACCAGGTAAGATGTGATACATTCTTACATGTTCGGTTATTGAATGATAGTCGAAATTATTCCGCGGTAGCTCAGCCGGTAGAGCGCCTCGCTGTTAACGAGGATGTCCCAGGTTCGATCCCTGGCCGCGGAGCCAACATAAAAAGCGTCACACGGTGATGCT
>JAHFMB010000095.1 GCA_023269245.1 Candidatus Tayloriibacteriota bacterium | reverse complement strand
CAACACCAATCTCGGTGAAGCGTTCCGGGAATTTCTTTTTAAAAGCCTCCATCTGCGTCGATTCGGTCAGATCAGCACACAGACCCACGACGTTCTTATTTGCTTCAGCGGCCTTGAGGAGTCCTTCGCCAAAACCTTTGCGAATAGGAACGTGCTCGACATCAGCCGAGAAGAGGTTGGGGTTAAGTTTTTGGTGAAGGTTGAGCATATTAATTATGATGCGGACTCTCTACATGCCCACCAAGCGTCCTCAGATTTTTGAGCGCAGCCCGCGCCGTCTCAATCTCTTCCGGCGTGGTCGGCGGTTTACCATGCCATTCAAACTTGCGCTCAAATGCAGGGACTCCTTTTGAAGCAATCGTATTGGCAATAATGACTGACGGCTTGTCAAACACCGCCTGGGCCTGACCAATGGCACGATCAATATCGCGGAAGTTGTGACCATCTATCTCCTGCACATGCCAATTCCATGAACGCCACTTATCGGCAAGCGGATTGAGGGGCATGATATCTTCAGTAAAACCATCTATTTGAATGTTATTCCGATCAATGATGGCTGTGAGATTCTGGAGTCGCTCCTTTCCTGCTAACATAGCACCTTCCCATGAATTACCAGCATCCAATTCCCCATCACTCATCAGGCAGTAAAATTGTTTGCCCGAGGTTCGTCCATTATCCATTCTATCTGCAATAGCCATACCAACGGTTTGAGATAATCCAGAACCAAGCGGTCCTGAAGAATTTTCCAACGCTGAAAGAAACTCGCGATGCGGATGTCCTTGGAGTTTTGAACCGAATTTTCTCAATGTTTTTAATTCAGAAACAGGAAAATATCCGGCATGCGCCATTGTTGCATACAGAACCGGACAAATATGGCCGTTAGAAAGCACCAGTCGGTCGCGATATGGCCAATCTGGCTTTTTGGGGTCGTGTTTGAGGGCGTGGAAATAGAGATAGGTGAAAATGTCAGCCATGTCGAGTGGACCAGCCGTGTGCCCGCTTTTTGCTTCAATCAAAGATTCAACAAGAGAGCGGCGAATATCTTTCGCCTTGGCTTCAAGCAGTTTGATTTTCTCATCAGTGAGAGCCATGTATGGTGAAATTATACCATACGGGCCTCTCGGGACATTCCACAGCTCCCTAGTGTCCGAGTTTCTTGAAATTGGTCACCGCGTCGACATAGTTGTCCGATTCAAAGATGGCTGAACCGACAACCAGACGATCTGCACCGGCGGCAATCAGCTTTGGGGCAGTCTCAAGCGAGACGCCGCCATCGATGGAAACCGGGTATCCGGGGCACATCTTCTTGATTTCCCTGATCTTTTCGATAACTTTCGCGTCAAATTCTTGACCTTGAAATCCAATATGATCGATACCCATAAGCTGGATGAATTGGACGCTACCTTCGGTAATGCCGAGCTTTGGATTGCCAATTTCGGAAATAGGCGTGTCAGTATTGAGAGCCAATCCGACTTCCACGCGGTCACGAAGCGCCTTGATAGCGGCGCCAACATCTCCTCGCGCTTCAATGTGGAGAATGATGCGTGTCGCACCAGCTTGCACCCACTGCTCGATTTTTTCTTCCGGCTTGTTGGCCATGAGATCAATCTCGAAGTTGAGCTTCTCCCATCCCGGCAGACCGTCTTCTTCTTTGATTATTTTCTCAAATGAATCGTCATGCTTGCGATACGGCCAACTTGGCTGTGGCGTGAATTGGCCATCGCAGACATCTATCTGCACGGTTTTGACGAAGTCCTTGATGAGGTCAATCTTCTCTCGAACTTCAGCAAAGTCCTTGGGAAGGATGGCGGGGATTATTTCGGGACGTTTCGACATCGGGTTTGTATTTGCAGTATAGCAAATCACATTGCATTAATACATCTCCAGCAAATCTTCAGCGTTTCTTCATTTTGGTTTGATACAGTTTCAGTGGCCCATCATTTGATAATAAGGTGCGGATTGTTATCCGCGACTTGAGGGTTCGATTCCCTCGATGGGCTTCAATTTGACAACAAATAAAAGATACCTATAATTATAGGCGATGTAGTCTGTTTACCAGACCATCTGGAGCCCGCACAGACGGCGAATCATATCGCCAGATGATCGGCACAAAAAATCCCTCGAGGGATTTTTTGTTTGGATAATTTACTCTATCGCATCGATCTGCTCAATCCTCCTCTGGTGCCTCTCATCTCCACTAAACGCTGTATCGAGCCATACCTGGACCGCATCACACGCCGCATCAACTTCGACATATTTTGCACCTATCGAAAGTACATTTGCATCATTGTGCTCGCGAGACTTCTTGAGAATGTCTTGATCGCCACCGTACCATACAGCAGCGCGAACTCCGGGAAAACGGTTGGCGACCATCGCCTCACCCTGTCCAGAAGCACCAAAAATAATTGCTTTGGTATTCCCTTTCAAATCTTCTGCAACTTTGAGAGCTGCTGCGGCCATGTAGGTCGGATAGTCGTCACCGTCTTTGAGCTCATGCGCACCCATATCAGTCACCTGATAATTCTGTGCAACAAGAAACGTCTTAACCGCTTCTTTGACTGCAAAGCCGGCGTGATCTGTGGCGAGGATGATGGAAGGTTTCATAAAATGAATAAGTATTGATTAGGTGTTACTGACAATATACAACGCAACAAAAACAAAAATCATCACTATAAACAAAGTCAAGGCTGTGTACCCAAGCAGTTTGAGCGCCTCTTTTTTCTTTCCATCGAGATACCACATCAACGGACGTCCAAGAACCAGTGATCCGCAGACCAGTGCAGAGAAGACGAATAGGAGCAACATGGCCATAGGTATCAGAGTAGACTTAACATCACCAAAAAGATCGTGTGCATTAGCAAAAAAGAGCGCAATCAACAGTGCGTAGAGGGCTGTTAGAAGCCCATTAGCAAGAGCGTATGTAACTATTGATGGTTTATTCATGTGTGGCCCCATTATACCATTACAATCTCTTCAATTCCTCCCTCACCACCACCCTATCATCCCACGCACTCCGTACACCCCCAATAACAATCGACTGCTCCGCACCTTTTCCTGTAATGAGGACGACATCACCAGCCTGGGCCAATGACAGCGCTTTTCGAATACCTTCACGGCGATCTTCGATAACAAATAAATCAACACTGCGCTTTTTACCAAATTTTTCAGCCGCTACCGCAATATCTTCAAGAATTTTCTTTGGATCATCCTCGTATGGATCAACGTTAGTAACAATGACAAAGTCCGCCAGTCGTGCCGACAATTCACCCATAATTGCACGCTTTGACGTGTCACGACCACCACCTTCAGCACCGAGAAGAATAATAGTGCTCGCACCTGGCTTTCGCATCTGTTTGGCCGTGTTCAATACCTGCGTCATGCTTTGTTTCTCATGTGCGTAGTCAACAATCACTGTAAATGGCTGCCCCTCGCTTATCTGTTCCATGCGTCCTGGAATGACATTGAGGTTAGAAAGTCCCGTGCCAATCATGGCGTCACTCATTCCCGAAAGGTGCCCGATAATGATCGCGGGCAAAGCATTGTAGATATTAAATCTGCC
>JAHFMB010000094.1 GCA_023269245.1 Candidatus Tayloriibacteriota bacterium | reverse complement strand
GTCTCAGTGTTTACTTTGATGATATCTCCTTCATTGACGAAGAGGGGAGCATTGATCGTTGCGCCTGTTTCTAGGGTAATGATTTTATTTCCGCCAGTTGCTGTGTCTCCTTTAACATTTGGAGGTGCTTCAGTGACCTTGAGGTCAACGGTGATAGGCATTTTGAATCCCATTGGTTGCTCATCAAACAGAAGCTGCTCAACAATCGTGTTTGGCTTGAGAAACTTTGCTTGTGGCCCAGCTTGCTCATCGGTGACCTTGAAACGTTTGGATGGATCCTCTGCCTCGCAGAACCACCATTCACCGCGGCTATTGTATAGAAATTTGACCTCACGAGACTCAATCTCAGCCTCCTCAACCTTGTCTGAAACGTGGAATGAATACTCGGTGACCTTGCCCGTCATGAGGTTCTTGAGCTTGGTAGCATTCACAGGCTTGCGTTGTTGCTTGCGGAAGACGTGTGCAGACAGCACTTCGTAGGGAGCACCGTCGAGGACGATGTATTTTTTTTCGGTAATTTCACTGTATTCGAGGAGGGACATGGGGATTGGGGATAAGGTGTGGGTAAATGGTGAATAAGTTGAATGCTCGGGTAGTCTAGCTGGTTTGGGGGGAAAAGGCAAAAAATAAAGGCCCCATCGGGGTGAGGGGGTTTTAATGTTTTTATGTGAGAAGCTGACCGGCATCTGAAGCAAAGGGACGGTACTTGCGTTGAGTGCCAACGGTTCGCGTTTGTTGTGCAGATGGTCACAAAGTGACGGTACTTGCGTCTCGGCCGAGACGTTCCCGTTTGTTATGACAAGGTCTACCGCTCTAAAAGCATCATAGCGTATTTGGGTGTCGTTTTCCAGTACGCAACTTTATTTACTGCTGATTCAACTTCGCTCTGATCTCCTTCAAGACATCATTCTTGACCTTTGCATTTTCTTTGAGAAATTGCCTGGTGGCATCATACCCACGTCCGAGTTTCACTTCACCGAATGAGTATGAGGAGCCGGACTTGGACAAAATTTCATACTTTTCACCTAGGGCGATGATTTCTCCTTCCTGTGAGATGCCTTCGTTGTACATGAGATCGAACTCGGTCTGTTTGAATGGGGCAGCCACTTTGTTCTTGACCACCTTCACGCGACAGCGGCCGCCCATGATTTCTTCACCTTTCTTGATCTGCGCAATGCGGCGAATGTCGAGACGAACTGACGCATAGAACTTCAACGCCTTACCACCGGGAGTGGTTTCTGGATTACCAAACATCACGCCGATCTGCATGCGAATCTGGTTGATGAAGATGACGACGGTCTTGGACTTTGCAACGATAGCGGTCAATTTACGTAACGCTTGTGACATGAGGCGTGCTTGTGAACCGACATGGTGTGCGCCCATATCTCCCTCAATTTCAGCGCGGGGTGTCAGAGCTGCGACTGAGTCGATAACAATGACGTCCATTTTGTTGGTGCGGATGAGGCTGTCTACGATTTCGAGTGCTTGCTCACCTGTATCTGGCTGGGAAATGAGGAGATCATTAATCTTCACGCCGAGCTTGGTCGCATACTCTGGATCCATAGCGTGTTCTGCGTCAATGTATGCGCAAACACCACCCTTCTTTTGTGCTTCAGCGACGACGTGGAGGGCGAGGGTAGTCTTGCCGGAGGATTCTGGGCCGAATATTTCTATAATACGACCACGAGGCATACCGCCGATACCAAGCGCCCAGTCAAGCCCAAGGGAACCGGTCGGAATGGCATTGACGTTAACCTTCGGCTTTTCGCCGAGCTTCATGATGCTATCTTCACCGAATTTGGTGCGGATGGCATCGAGCGCATCACTGATGCCGGTGCTTTGTTTCTTATTAGCTGCTTTTGCTTCTGAACCTTCTGTCTCGCTGCTTTCTTCTGATAGGGAAGCGGTTTCTTCACGCACGCCGCTTTTACCCTGCTTCGCTTCAAGAGCGGAAGCCGGTTTTTTCTTTATGGACATAACTTCAATTGATTAGATCTGATAAATCGCAGGCGTACAGTAATTATATCATAGCCAGGATACACTCGTTTTTTCTTGGGTAGAACCTGTGGGTAATGTTTACGGCCTAAAAATGATGACTTTCGTGTCTATTTTTCTTTCAAACTGATCCTTTGCCTCTAGCGTCAAAAAGTTGGTACCGGGGAATACAAGGATGGTCTCATCAAAATGCCCTTGTTCATCAATGGTTATGGCTTTTCCATTCAAGGTAATAGAATTGGCGCGTTCGACACGCCCAATGACGTGCGTAGTTGTTGATATGATAGATGCAAAGTTAGTCGGTTCAGAAAGGGTGATTGCAGGCCCACGAGCATAGGCAAAAGAACGCCAGAGGGCATAGGCGGCAATGAGAAGTATGACGAGGATAGCAGATCCTATTTTGAGGATGCGGAGAAAGGTGGTGCGGGTAAAGGGCATGAGGTAAGTATACGAAAAATTTCCCAGAAAGGAAGCGAAATATTTATTTCTTAGAAGTATGCTTGATCAGACCTAGTGACTTTCTAATTTTAATAATTTCTAGATTTATATACGGACTGGCCCATTTGATGGAGACGAGCAGAAAAATGACTGCGGTAACGTAGGTCGCGATAGTGAGCTGGCTGTTAGTTATCGACCAGCCAAGCCAGCTGCTGAAATAGTAAGGAATGAATCCTGTCTCAATGAGGGGAAGTGGATAGCCCGAAAGTGTTCTAAGGAAATTTTCCAGATAGGTCAAAGGACAGCCACCATACAAGGACCAAATAATTACTGCACCAAGTAATACTGCAGCTTCAATGGGCCTAAATCTTTTGTAGCGCACACTGATGAGTATGCCAACCAGCACTCCCACAATAAGAATCGTGTGGAGCACTGTTACGATATTTGCGAGGAGCGCGTAGTTCATTAGACCGTAGCGTCATCATTTGGTGCACCTGCTGCATCAAGTAAAGTGTCGGCGACCGATTCCATTGATGAGCTACTACCAATGACTTCTCGCGGCTTCGAACCATTTGCTGGGCCAATCACGCCTTTTTGTTCGAGAAGGTCCATGAGCTTTGCCGCACGTGAATAGCCGACACCGAGTTTACGCTGAATATACGAGGTAGATGCTTTGCCAGCCTCAATAACACATTCGCGAGCGGCTTCGTAGAGCTCATCTTCATCTTCAAGAGAGTCGCCATCCAATCCCATCGAATCAAATGCAGCGCTTGAGCCAACTTCAGGGGTAGTGAGGCTGATTTCGTTATTAATCTCGTCTTTGTATTGATCAATAAGGAACTTCACTACCTTCTTTACTTCGGCTTCTGAAATGTAAGCAGACTGGAGACGAACCGGTTTTGACATTTCTGCTCCAAGATAGAGCATGTCACCTGCACCAAGAAGCTTTTCGGCACCCTGCTGATCAAGAATGGTGCGTGAATCGATCTGGGAGGCCACCTGGAGGGCTACACGGGTAGGAACGTTGGCTTTGATAAGGCCGGTGATGACATTCACGGATGGGCGTTGGGTTGAGATGATGAGGTGAATACCGACAGCGCGGGACATTTGGGCGAGACGAACGATGGCTGACTCGAGTTCGCGAGGGTAGGTCTGCATGATATCCGCCAACTCATCAATAATAACGACGATGTACGGCATTGTCTCTGGAAGTTTAATGTTGGCGTCATCAGACTTA
>JAHFMB010000004.1 GCA_023269245.1 Candidatus Tayloriibacteriota bacterium | reverse complement strand
CGGAAATATGCCCCATTTCGATTGAATGCTGAAGAACGTTCTGTCCGAAGCTCGTGCGGAAATACAAACGACCCAAAATCGAGATGATGCGCGGATCGAGATTGAATACTCCGCATTCATAGACTGCCTGTTCGCCCTTCTCTTTGATGATCTTATTGATGTCGTCTTTTGCTTTTTCGCACATTTCTTCGATCTTTGAGGGTTGGATGCGTCCGTCGAGGATAAGGTTTTCGAGTGCAACACGAGCGATCTGGCGGCGAACCGGATCAAACGCAGAAATAACAATTGTGCCAGGAGTATCATCGACAATGAGCTCAACACCAGCACAGCGTTCAAAGGTGCGGATATTTCTACCTTCTTTTCCGATGATCTTACCCTTGATCTCATCATTTGGGATATTGACCGATGTGGTCATGATGTCACCCGCGGTCGAGGCGGCGAGACGCTGTATTGATGTTGAAAGGATATCTTTTGCGCGCCGGTCGAGTCGTTCAATGCCTTCTCGTTCAAGCTTTTGAAGTCTTACCCGGAAGTCTTCCTCAAAGCGCTCTTCGATTTTTTTGATCAAGCTTTGTTTTGCCTCATCCTCGGTGAGTCCCGCGACTCGCTCAAGCTCAACTTCGACCGCTTTTTTGCGTTCCTCTATTTCGTTCTTGATTGATCTGATTTCCTCCGCCTTTCCTTTGATTGATTCGACCTCTTTGTCGATATCGGTTTGCCGTCCGTCGAGGAGTTCCTCCTTTTTGACCAAACGATCTTCGGTTCTTTTCCATTCGCGCTCCTTCTCTTTTTCAGAGTTTTTAAGCTCTAAAGCATCGCGCTCCACCCTCTTCTCTGCTTCCTGAATGATCTTCTGCGCTCCCTCCTTTGCGGAAAGCATCATCTGCTTAACTTCGATCTCGATTGAGCCTTTCTTCCCGACAGTGAGCGCCCAGCGGATGACATACCCGGCGATAAGTCCGAAGATTCCTGATCCGACACCGATAGCGATTACGGTTGTAAAATCCATATAATAAAAAATAGCAAAACCAACTTTCCTGAAGTTTGCTTACAGTGCTGTATACGATAGCGCACAGCCGGTCGCCGGAAGCGAGGCTATACTACATGAATATTTGGACGTTTTTCAATTCAAACAAATTCGGAGATTCATTGAATGCAATATCGAATAGTGCGCATGCGGATACTTTACAGGGGAAGAAGGTTCTTTTGGTGTTGATAAATAACGAATTCTTGATTTGCCTGACTGCGTTATAAGCAACGCTCAAGACTTGGCTGACTCGGACGGACATAATAGAGACGTCAACAATATTAATGTAGCAGATTGTCGACTGGGTGTCGAATTTCAAAGAAAGACACCGATGTCGGTGTCTTTCTGGATGGAAAATATCTCAGATGCTAGCGCCCTTTTGGTTTCATTACTTCATCAATAAGGCCGTATTTTTTCGCCTCTTCCGCGGACATATAGTAGTCTCGGTCAGAATCTTTTTCTATTTCTGCTATTGTTTTTCCGGTATTTTTTGAAAGGATCTTATTCAAATTTTCCTTTGTTTTGAGAATGTGCTTCGCACTGATAGCGATGTCCGATGCCTGTCCTTCCGCTCCTCCCATGACCTGATGAATCATCACTTCGGCGTTTGGCAGTGCGTAGCGCTTGCCCTTTGTACCGGAGGAGAGGAGTACCGCTGCCGCCGAAGCAGCGATCCCGATGCAGATCGTTGAAACATCGGGTTTGATGTGGTTCATGGTGTCGTAAATTGCCATTGCTGCCGAAACAGAGCCACCCGGTGAGTGTACATAGAGAAGTACATCCTTTTTTGGGTCTTCTGACTCAAGAAAGAGGAGTTGGGCAATGACGATATTGGCAACGTCGTCATCGATCGCGCTTCCTAGGAAAATGATGCGCTCTTTTAAGAGGCGAGAGTAAATATCGTACGCACGTTCGCCCATAGAGGTTTTTTCAATGACAGTGGGAATGAGAAATGACATAAGAAAATGTTACAAAATAAATTGTACGGTGAGTGTAGCATACTAGCATTTATTTGACAATAGATTTAAACTATGTTCAACAGAAGTTCACTTCATGAATGGTCACTGTCCCTCCGCACATACGTTTCCTCTCGATTGTTGGGGTGGCAGGGCAAGGGGGGTATCTCCGCAAATTTCGTTTTTGTGAGGCTTATGACGCTTCTCTCAGTATTGAAACTTGGCTTGTCACTGAACGAAAAAGAGAGGGTTGTTCTGCGCTCTCGATGAATGCGGTGAAGATGCGATGAGAGGCGTCATCAGCTAATTCTTCGGGGTGCCACTGAACGCCGAGCATAAAGGGGTGAGTAGTGTCCATGATTGCCTCAGTGAGTCCGTCGTGTGCGCTGGCACATGCGGTGAGTGTGTTTCCCTGCTTATGGATCCCCTGATGATGTAGGCTGTTTACCTCCACGGTCTCCATACCAAGTATTTTTGCGAGTGGTGTGCCAGGTATTATCTCCACATTATGCGCGCGGAAATCGCGCGGACGATCATTGCCATTCTCGTATTTGTGATAATCATGCTCTGTTGCCGCATCTTTCTCGTGGGTGATGTCTTGGTACAGTGAACCGTTGAATGCAACATTCATCACCTGCATACCGCGGCAAATTCCCAAAAAGGGGATGTCGCGCTCCTTTGCTTGGCGCACCAGATGTAGCTCAACCCTGTCTCTCTCATTGTCTACATTGTGGGTATAGCTTTTTCTTTTTTCGCCGTATGTTTTTGGATCGACATCGTCACCGCCGGCAAGGAGTATCCCGTTGACACCAGAAAGTATCTGCTCAAGATCTTCGTTACTTGGTCGAACGACAAGCAGGGGAATGCCCCCGTGTGCCACAATCGCGTTGATGTATGTTTGATTGATGCTGTAGTGCGGGGGTTTATTATGGTTGAACGCGACAATAGGAATAAGAATGATAGGCTTTTTCATCTATCGAGGTTACAACAAAAATTCTGTTTCGGGAAGTGTGTCATGTGGTGTTTTTTTTATTCACCAAAAACTCGCACCATATTTTGGTGCGAGCGAAATGTCTTTATCGGGACATCGTGCTACCACATGTAGCGTACCATCAGTCTGTTCTTTGCTGTGTACCAAAATATGCTTGGCTGTGCACCACTTACGTGGGCAACCCTGCGCATCGGGAAATTATCAGTGGTGATGTCCATTAAGACGCGATACTTTAAATCGTTTGCAAGGCGTTGTGTCTCATCAATAAGAAGCGAAGCAACGCCTTGTCTTTGCTTGTCGGGGTGGACGATGAGTTTCCTGATGAATATTCCTTTGATCAATTCGGAATGAGCCTTTACGTACTCCCTCTCATGTTTTGTTGGTAACGCATCGGTGACAATACGTAACCCAAGGTAGCCGATGAGTTTGCTGTGTCCATCCAAGACTTCCCATCCCAACCGCACACGTTTCTTGTCGATGGTGAGCAATTCCTTGTTCCACAGTTCTGTATTATAGAGTTCGCGATAAATATCCTCGGTATAGGGTGGACCACCGGTGTATATGAGCGCTTTCTTGTCGATGCAAAACAAGCGACGAATTTCCTGCGCTTTTTCGCGGAGATCGCATCTCTCTTGTTCTGTGTTCACTTGATATCTCCTTCATTTTCTCTTTGCGCATACTAGCAAATATGTACCCAAAGAC
>JAHFMB010000012.1 GCA_023269245.1 Candidatus Tayloriibacteriota bacterium | reverse complement strand
CACACCGCATATGTCACCGATCTTACTGGCTACGACGAATTTGTGGCCCAATGTTCTTACGCAATAGGCGGTACTGAATGTACTATACCAACCGCCTCATCATATTTAAAAACAAATGTCACCTGCAGTAATGGGCTCTGTTCCGTCCCGGTAACTGTTATCAACGGTCAAGTCTCCAAGGTGGTTTTTGAGTATGTGCCGGTTACCAATCCAACCATCAATGGCACTGTCCGAGTATGGCGTCTTGATAGCTCCACTGCCAACTATATGACAGGGACACAAGCGAAGGTTGATACAAGCGCTCTCAGTTCGGCCAATTCTGCCGATTTCACAAATATTGCTCCAGGTTCTCACGTCGCATACGTTACCGATCTGGCTGGATATGACGAGCTTGCTTCGCAGTGTACGTATCAGATTGGGGGAAATAACTGCGCCACATCAGTACAGTCATACTCCACTACTGGAGTTGTCTGTAGTGCGGGGTTCTGTGCTGTTCCAACGGGTGTAACAGCAGGCAACGCGACGAACGTGTATTTCAAGTACGTGCCAAGTACCTTGGGTACGCCAGTTCCGACCGCGACCATTAGCGCTTCGCCGGCTTCTCTGACTGCTGTCGGTCAAAGCACGACATTGACCTGGTCATCAACCAATGCTTCTTCGTGTACTGCTTCGGGTAGCTGGTCTGGTGCCAAGGCGACTTCAGGTACAGTCGTCGTAACTCCTCCATCCAACAACGCAAGCTACAATCTTTCGTGTACTGGAACGGGCGGATCAAGCCCGTGGGCAAGCGTGACGATAACGATTGGAGCCCAAACGACTTCAGTGCCTGTGGTAACTCTGACCGCATCTCCAGTGTCGATTAGTCTAGGTCAATCTTCGACTCTTGCATGGTCATCAACAAATGGTGCCACCTCATGCTCTGCGACCGGCGGCTGGTCTGGCGCGAAAGGTGCCTCAGGAAGTCTTGCGGTAACTCCGACTGCCAACACTACATACTCGCTTGCATGTAGCAATAGCGCCGGCCCGTCGCTTCCAGTGAGCGCTTCGGTCACTATCGGGTCAGTCACGCAAAACTCAGTCTCAGTTCTTCCATGGACAGGTCCATCGTCGGCAACTATCGGCTCGCCAATCAGTTACTCACTCAAATGGTCAGGTGGCCCGATGAGCGCCACATGGGACGCATTCATTCACTTCGTGAAAACTGATAACCCATCAGTGATATTTGGGACAGGCTTCCGGCCTTCACCCGACACAACACAGTGGTCGGGTGCAGTGACAACTTTAGGGTCATACACGGTCCCTTCAGGAACGACTCCAGGCACTTACAAAGTGATGGTTGGCTTGTATAACGGCAGCAATCGCATCACGTCTCTTGTTGCTGGTTCAGGCGTGACACAAGATGATCAGTATCGCTATCAGGTGGGTACGATTACCATAAATGCACCAGTTGCACAACAAGTTGCGGTCCAGACATGGGCGCTTCCTGCAAACACAGTTGTGGCGCAAGGCGCCTCGAAACCGTTTTCGCTCAATTGGAGCGGTGGGCCGAGGGATAAAGATTGGCAAGTGTTCATTCACTTCGTGAAGACTGATAACCCATCAGTGATGTTTGGGGCGGGATTTTGGCCGTCGCCGACAACATCGCATTGGTCTGGCAATGTCTCGACCAGCGATACATTCACGGTCCCTGCCAATCAGCCACTGGGAACATATAATGTCATGGTCGGTCTGTATCTTGGCGCCGATCGGGCCACAGATCTTCAAGCGGGGTCGAATGTAGTGGAGGATCATCAGTACCGATTCCAAGTAGGGACTATCACTGTCGTCGCGCCAACTGCGGCAACCACAAATGGAGCTTCAGTATGGGGTGTCATACGAAAGTTGCTTGGTATGTAGCTGGGAATGTAATTAGTCATGAAGTTGGCAAAATGGCCGCTGATATAGCGGCCATTTTGATACATCAATACACAGTTGGCATCCACTCCTATGTGGATAACTAGTCTTGGCAAAAAAATATAACGGGGTATACTTACTCCACTACCCAAGACGTGTCTCGAAAGAGGCAGGTCTTTTCTTATTAGTGTCCGTGTTCTTAATCAACACAATATGCAATTACACAAATCAATGTTCGGGGAAGATGTTAAGTATTTACTCGCGCTGTCATTCTTGGCGTGGGTCACGTTTACCTTACCGTCAGTGCAGGCAGCACTTATCGGTTAGGTAATCAGACGCTTATCACTTACTTAATTATTATGAAAAAATTAATTGTACCAATTTCACTCGTGGTGATGGCTCTCGCGGTCGCGGCAATGCTTCCTGCGTTGGTCTCGGCCGAGACAACATCGGATCGGTCCAGCCTCTGCTACACGTTCACCAAAAATTTTGGTGTCGGAAGCGAAGGTGAACATGTTGCACGTCTGACGCAGGCCCTCATCAAAGACGGAGTCTTGTCGGGTGTCGAAAAGGTTTTTGATGAAGATTTGGCTGCCGCCGTCGTCAAGTTCCAAAACAAATACGGTATTCCAACCACCGGATATGTCGGACCTTTGACTCGCGCCAAACTCAATTCTCTGTATGGGTGTGGAACTCAGGGGAATTCTACAGGCGTGAGATACGAGTGCCCTCCGGGATATGTCTGTACGCCGGTCGGCCAACAAACGAGCACAACACTGTGCCCGGTAGGCTTTACTTGTACAGCGAACAGCTCGACTCACCTTGAAAATTCAACCGAAAAAGGCGATGCGGCCTATAATTTCTTTGTCACCCTACTTCGTCGCGTTCCAGACACGCAAGGATCGGGATGGAATTATTTCAAGTATTACAGTGGTTCGATAGACCAGATGAGACAGGAATTTCTCTCTGGCATAGAGTATACAACCAAGCAGAAGGTCATTCAGATCTTTAAGGATGTGTACAATCGAGAGCCTGATGATCTTGAATTGACCAAGTGGTATTACATAGCTGAATACAATGGCTACAATGTTGACGTTGTCCGATCTGCCCTCAAAGGGTATACGCCGACGACGTATGTTACTCCGGTCCAAACCACGAGTACATGTCCAACAGGGTTCACCTGTTCGGAGAGTACATTTGTGACGCCGGTCAATCCTGGTCCAGTGGCTGTTCCAGTCATAACCCCGGTCAATCCTGGTCCGTCACCGGTATCGTATCTTCCCGTTGCAAAGATATTGATCAGCGGCGAGAAGAGCCATGCTTATAATGTCGGGGAGACAAACCACTTTGAATGGATGTCAAAGTTTGGTGATTCATTCTCATCATACTCAAAGGCCAATAACCCGACACAGTGTGGGGAGGGCCCATGGGTGGCTACTACTGACCATGGTACGTCAGATACATATTTGGGCTCACAATGGGCAGGATGTGTCTGGACGGTAACCTATGTGGTCAATAGCAGCAGAACTGGCCAATCGGCATCCGACAGCGTCACTGTCACGGTCAATCCTTTGTCCAGTGGCACCACGTCAGTTTCAGGTAGTCGTGATGCGGCACGTCAATAATCTCATTTACAAACGCGGTGCCCAGGTCGACACTGCGCCAATCCTAACCAAACCCCCGCTATTGCGGGGGTTTTTCGTACACGCTACACTGGTGCCATGAATACTCCACAAGCTTTTATATTTATCGGCAGGTCAGGGTGCGGAAAGGGAACGCAAGTTCAATTGCTCATTGAAGTGCTCAAAAAAAAGATCCCTGGCATTGACGCATTATATATTCAGACTGGGCAGCAGTTTAGAGATTTCATCCAGGACACTAGTGCTACGGCCCAAAAAGCAAAAGACATTTATGATATTGGCGGGCTGGAGCCCGAATTCCTTTCTACGTACATGTGGGTCAAGGAGCTTGATGAAAAATATGTCGGCAACCAGCATGTCATATTTGATGGCACACCCCGCAAAATGCACGAAGCAGGAGTTCTTCATTCCTGTTTTGGGTTTTATGGTTTTACCAAGCCCTGGGTTGTGAATATCGATATTAGTGAGGAAGAATCAGCGCGACGCCTCATGGCTCGAAAGCGTGTGGATGATACCGAGGAGGATGTCAAAAAACGACTGGCGTGGTATGAGACGGATGTGGTACCGACGTTGGGATATTATGACGGCAATCCCGCATACAATTTCATCAAAATATTTGGAAATCGCAGTATAGAGGAAGTTCATGCTGACATTGTGAAAAGATTAGGCTTGGTGTAGTTTTAGGCCATGATCACTATCAAGACAAAACAGGACATCGCTATACTTCGCGAGGGAGGAAAGCGCCATGCCCGTATCCTCAAAGAATTGGCGGGGATGGTCAAATCCGGACTTCATGTTGTTGATCTTGATGCGCGGGCTGCGGAACTTATTCGTGAAGGCGGAGATACTCCCGCATTTCTCAACTACCAACCCTATGGAGCATCGCGTCCGTATCCAGCTACGCTGTGCGTTTCAATAAACGATGAAATTGTTCATGGTATTCCAACCGAGGGAGATAAGGTGCTCGCAGAGGGCGATATTGTAAGCATTGATCTTGGGCTTATCCATAAAGGATTGATTACGGATGCTGCTATAACCGTGCCTGTTGGCAAGGTCTCCGAAGAGCTGAGTGAATTGCTTGCGGCGACGAAAGAGGCCCTTATGGCCGGTGTAAAGGCCGCCAAGGGCGGTGCTCGTGTCGGTGATATCAGCAATGCAATCCAGCGCATAGGTGTCGCTCATAAGTACGGCATTGTCGAAGAATTGGCGGGTCATGGCGTCGGCTACCATGTTCACGAGGATCCGTATGTACCGAACTTTGGCCATCCAGGGAAGGGGGAGCTTTTGAAGCCGGGCATGGTTGTGGCGATCGAGCCGATGTTCAACGGTGGTACCAAAAAGATACAGTTAGATACTGACGGGTACACCTATCGAACAGCCGATGGCAGGCCAAGTGCCCATTTTGAACACACGGTAGTTATCACCAAGGGCGGCGCAGAGATACTTACCGCTTGATGTTCTAAGCTTCCTAAGCCGACTCGCCAAAAAACTGGATTAAGTTGCTGATGTGATCATCTAGGTTCACCCCCAATAATTCACATCCGCGTGTAATGGTTTTACGATCAATTTTGGCGGCGAATAGCTTTTCATTGAATCGTTTTTTAATCGAGCTTGCTTTCATATCTTTGAAGGGAATAGGATTTAACTTTTGATACGCATAGAAAATACCACAGAGCTCGTCGCAGGCCATCAGTGCTGAGGCGAGCTTTGTCTGTGGAAGAGTCGTGAAGCCGTTGTAGTTGTACGCGTGAGCCTCAACTGCATGAATCAGTTCTGCCGGGTAGCCCCATTTTTTGAACCACACAAGGGATTGACTGGGATGAGTCTCAGGATGTTCTTCAAAATCAATATCATGAAGCAGCCCGGTGATGAACCATAGATCAAGGTTTTCGCCAAAGTGGGGAGCGTATCCAGCCAGTGCAATCGCCACCATATCCGCATGATGACGTTGATATTCATCCTTAACATGCACTTCCAACAACCGTTGTGCCTCACTTCGAGTGGGTAATGTCATGAGGATATTCTATCAGAAGTACCTAGTGAATACCTACCTGTCCCTTGCGCTGTGGTTCGGAGAAGCCTACAATGATATTCATGAAAAATCATCCTAAGTTTGAACGCACGTTAGTTATCATCAAGCCAGATGGCATACAGCGCGGACTCATCGCAGAAGTAATCAAACGATACGAACAGATTGGACTCAAACTGGTCGGCATCAAGATGATGGTTCCAACTGCCGAACTAATCGAAAAGCATTACACTCTTGATTCTGAATGGCGAGTCAAGACCGGTCTCAAATCAATCAAAGCATATACAGACAAGGGTTTGAAACACCCAGTGTCCAATGATCCTCTCGAGGTTACCGCAGTTGTACTGAAAAAACTCATTGAATACATGACAAAAGGGCCGATTGTTGCGATGGTTTGGCAAGGGGCTCATGCGGTTCAGATTGTACGCAAATTGACTGGTGGTACAGAGCCGCTAACCTCGGACGTGGGTACTATTCGGGGTGATTTCGTGCTTGATTCGTATAGTATGAGCGACAATGACCACCGGGCAGTGAGAAATTTGGTTCACGCATCTGGTTCAGTGAAAGAAGCGAATGACGAGATCACGCATTGGTTCAAAAAAGACGAAGTGTTTGACTACAAACTTCTCAACGAGGCCATTCTCTATGATTTTGAGCTCGGCGGTATTCTCTAATCATCGATACGACACACGGTTGTCGTTTTTGTAAAACGAATGTTGTAACTGATTATGGCCATCCGGCCACGGCTCCGCAACTGTGTCCAATTGCACAGTTGCGGGTTGTCCACTTTGAATTATTTCAATGGAGGCATACAATATGTACAGGTTGCGGAGTATTAAACCCTATACCAATTTATACGGGAGCTCGACGAACTTCGGTTCACATTAGGTTGCACCTTGGTGCTGACCTTGAGAGCACCCACCTAGTTTTTCTAGGTTAATCAATACTTCGTGACCTACCCAAAGATCATCTCCTTGCGAGATGATTTTTGATTTAAGAGAAAAAAAGCTATACTTATCCAATGCCATCTTATATTTCCGCTCTGGTTGTTCTTGCTGTTGTCCTCGCTGGCAACTCACTTGGTCCTGAAGCGACGCATATTAGTATGAATTATTTCGATAGCATCCTCCATCTGCTTGCTGGCATCGGGTTGGGGTTCTTTTTTTGCGCGCTGACCTCATCGATAGGTTCCCGACGCTGGAGAGCGCGATGGTCGATTGTTCTTATTGTGTTGATTGGCGGCATTGCATGGGAAGTGTTTGAGGCTTATTTTGGTATTACTGGGTACACGCTTTGGACGACAATGTATTACTTGGATACGATAAAAGATATTGTGCTTGATGTGGCCGGCGCAGCACTTGTCTCCTATTTCGTGATACAGAAATAGCACATGACGATGCCTCGAATTACATTTTACAGCGGGGTTGGGACAGTGACGGGGGCAAACTTTATGCTTGATACAGGAGCGTCGCGGATACTTGTCGACTGTGGCATGGTCCAAGGAGAAAAGTTCGCACTTGAAGAAAATGCGCAACCGTTTGCGTATGATATTTCTTCGGTTAATGCATTGATCATCACGCATGCCCATCTTGATCATGTAGGCCGTATCCCGAAGCTCGTCAAAGACGGGTATCAAGGACCGATTTATTCTACACCTGAGACTCGGCAGCTTGCGGAACTTGTGTTGAATGACGCAGTCGGCATCTTGGCAATCGAAGCAAAGCAAAATGGAAGTCTGCCAATGTACGGTATCGAAGATGTTGAGGCGGTATTCCCATTCTGGAAGACCATCCCATATCATCAGGATGCGCGGATTACTGACGACGTGCATATATTTCTCAAGGATGCGGGGCATATCCTGGGGTCGGCGATGGTCGAGACTCGTATCAAGACTGCAAGCGGGGGAGAGCTGAAGGTATTGTTTACCGGCGATGTGGGCAATTCCCCCGCGCCATTACTTCGCGACACTGAACCTGTAGAAGAAGTTGACTATATGGTTACCGAGAGTGTCTATGGAGATCGTAATCATGAAGATCGCGAGACTCGTTCACAGCAGTTTGAAAAAATTGTTAATGATACGTTGGCGCGAGGGGGCACATTGGTCATACCTGCGTTTTCGATAGATCGTACTCAGGTGTTGTTATATGAATTGAATAATCTTGCTGAGAAGAAGCGCATCCCGTCAGTTCCCGTCTTCGTCGATTCACCTATGGCTATCAAGGCAACTGAAGTATACGCAGAGAGCACGAAACTTTTCAATGACCACGTACGGCAGCAGATTTCCAGTGGAGATAATATTTTCAATTTTCCTCATTTACAGTTTACGGTTTCTCAAAATGAATCTCGTGATATTGAGCGGCTTCAGGGCGCCAAGATTATTCTTGCGGGTTCCGGAATGTCGGTTGGTGGCCGTGTTCTCAGTCATGAAGAAGACTTTTTGCCTGACCCGAAGAACACGATATTACTCGTGGGATATCAAACAACGGGCTCTGTCGGTCGCCAGCTTGCAGATGGTGCCAAGAAAGTCACTATTCATGGTCGTACTATTAAAGTGAAGGCACATATCGAAGCGTTGTATGGGTTCTCAGCGCACAAAGATAGCGATCATATGGTTGAGTTTGTGGCCACAGCGACACCTCGCCTCAAAAAAGTATTCGTGGTCATGGGAGAACCGAAAGCCTCGATGCATCTTGCACAAAGGTTGAATGATGAGCTGGTGGTAAGGGCCTTGGTACCGGAGAGGGGAGTTGGGTATGATTTGGAATAAGTCTTCACCACAAAATAAAATCCCCGGAGAACCGGGGTTTTTATTATTTTACCTTTGAAACTATCCGCGCGAATGTCTCAGGTTTGAATTCTGCGAGATGGGCGAGAATCTTGCGGTCGACTTCAATGCCTTTCTTTTTTGCGGCACCAATGAACTTTGAGTATGAGAAGCCGAGCGGGCGAAGTGCGGCGTTAATCTTGACGTTGAACAAGCGGCGCATATCACCCTTTTTGTCGCGGCGATGAGCGAGGGCATAGGCTCCAGCGTGCTGGAGGGCGTCGATAGCCATACGCTCCTTTTTTGAGCGGCCAAAACGAAAACCTTTGGCTGCTTTGAGGATGGAACGGCGGTGTTTGAGGGCGTTTACTGCTTTCTTTACGCGGGTCATGGTAGTAGTAAAAAATTAGGATTAAAGATTGACGAGGAATCGACTCTTGGCCTTGTTGTCCATATGAATAGTGTTCATGCGGCGCTTGTTGGTGCTGGTGCGAGTACGTTCGCGGGCATTGAAGTGGTTCTGTCCAGCCTTGCGTGACAAAATCTTGCCATTTTTGGTGACTTTGAGACGCTTCAAATATGATTTTGTTGTTTTCATTGCCATAGTGGTTTGTAGAGATTATTGATCTCTGTGGGTTACTTTTTCTCGATAACGATACTCAATCCCTTCGGTCCTTTGGTTACGTCTTGGGCTACCTTGTATTCGACGGTGACCAGTTTGAGAAGGCGCTCGAGGCGTTCCTTCAAAAAGTTGAGGTCCATATACTTTGATCGTCCGATGAGGAAAAGGTCGATTTTGACTCGATTGCCTTCAGCAAGCCATTCGGAAACACGCTTTGCTTTGAGTTCGAGGTCGTGCTCACCAGTACCTATCTTGACCTGAACAATCTTGAGTTCACTGGTCAACACTTTGGCTTTGGCGGCCTTCTCCTTTTTCTTTTCATCGTACAGGTACTTGCCGTAATCCATTATCTTCGCGACCGGGGGAGTGGCTGTCGGAGATATCTCGATCAGGTCCAGAGCTCGTTTCTGAGCTTCTGCAAGGGCGATAGAGAGCGTAATAACACCGAGATTTTCTCCTTCGGCTGTTATGACGCGCAACTCAGGCGCTTTTATCTGATGATTTATTTTGACTCGAATGGCCAAGTGATTGGGATTACAGGGGTTATTTATAACATACAGGGTAGGATTCTGCAATAGGACCTTCTCTATCCACATTGTGGCTATAGGAGGTGGCGGGGTACAATAATCATATGCCTGGCGAGTCAGTTCAATTTTCACAGACTACACATCACCGCAGATCAGTCGCTGCTCTCATCTTGGCAGTAGTTGTATGTGCAGTTATCATTGTCAGTTATCTAGCTTCTGGCGGGCTACAGCAGGTCCAGGCACCCGTTACTAGACAAACTCTGCAAGAGCGATTGGCAGCCACGCTGAGTTCTTCGCCGGATGTTCCACTGTCGGCAGACCAAAAGAGTCAGGCTATCGCAGAATTGAGAAAGAGCAGGGCGACGCTTTCAAATGCGCAAAAGTTGGACATTATTAATTCATTACAAGAATATTAATCTTAGATATTTTCATATATATGAAATCTTCCTTTTTCACCAAAATAGCTACAACCGCCGGATTTGTACTTGGCGCATTCGCCCTATCTGCGCTTGCCGGTACATGGACAGCTCCGACTGCGCCAGCTCCTGGCGGCAATCCTGATGCGCCGATCAATGTCGGAAGTCTCTTGCAAAACAAGCTTGGCTGGCTGGGTGTAAAAGGATTGGTGACTACTGATTTGACGCTTGCAACAGGAACTCCGGTCGCGGGGCAGGTGCTCACCGCTATTGATAGCTTGGGAAATGCGAAGTGGCAAACTCTTCCAGTTGGAACGTCTCCTAAAATATATTCCATTCCTTCGTTGTCACTACAGACATCAACATTTGCT
Source organism: Candidatus Tayloriibacteriota bacterium (assembly GCA_023269245.1). Lineage (GTDB taxonomy): Bacteria > Patescibacteriota > Minisyncoccia > Phycocordibacterales > PALSA-1337 > C7867-002. The sequence goes on along the minus strand of JAHFMB010000012.1, from coordinate 3,896 downwards.
ACGTCGAGATCTATAAGTTATTACGTGTGCACAACCCCCGTTAACAATGGGTGTAGTGCTTATGGTCCATTGCAAACTACATCTGTCGCCACTGCATTCAAGTGGAATGGTCAGACATATAATGGCTACGGAACAACTATGTTGCACAATGATTCGGTGACGTTAAACAAATTTTGCGAAACCCTATTTCCTGACGCGCCGTATGTCGGTAGCTATAATCCCAAGCCGTCTTGGAACTCTCCTGAAGACAACGGTATTCTGTATTGGAGCACGACCAAGAATGCTTTCGTTGCAGTGGAGGCCAATCATGGGATGAATAATGGTGTAAGTGAATCAAGTTCTAGTTTCCAATGTACATCGATTGAGTCTGTTGTTCTAAATTAGTTTATTATATGCCAGATAGCGTTACGTTGACGATTTTTGTTGTTCTGCTACTTCCCGGCCTAGTCATGGCAATTGTCCCCGGTCTTCCGGGGCTTTTGTATATGCTCGTCATCGCAGTAATTTTTGGATTGATTGACCACTTTACTCATTTTACGCTCGGAAATCTTGGCATCCTTGCAGCAATTACGGCTGTGGCCATGCTCCTCGATCTGTTCTCGGGAATTATTGGTGCAAAATGGGGCGGGGCGCACTGGTCCTCAATTATGTACGGATTGGCGGGTCTCATAGTCGGGTCCTTGGTAATACCTGTGCCAATAGTCGGCGGTCTAGCGGGCATGTTTCTCGGCGTTTTGTTTGCGGAATGGTATCGTACTGCAAGTATTAAAAAAGCTAACAAGGCAGCGATTGGCAGTTTTGCCGGTTCACTTGTTGGTATGATAGGAAATGGTGTAGCTGCTGCAGCGTTTTTCACACTCTTCATCATCTTCGCTTGGCCTTAAAGAAATTTTTTTACCAAACGCATCAAGCGCTCTACTATTTTTTCAGTGAAGAAGCGCCTACGCCATTCCTCCATTTTCACTTCTCGGGAATGATGGATGTCTCGTACGAAATGGGCGGCCAACTCCTCGGCAAATTTTGCATTGGTGGTCATGATATTGGCTTCAAAGTTATACAGCAGTGAGGCGCTATCGAGATTCATAGATCCGACAGTAGCCCAATCGCCATCAATGATGGTGGATTTACTGTGTATGACGTTGCCCTCATAAAGAAAAAGTCGTGTTCCAGACTCAAGCAGGGTGGTGAAATATGATCGTGCGGCAAAGTCGAGTGCAGGATAATGGTCGGTTCGTTTTGGTAATACAATACGCACATCAACACCTCGATGTGCAGCCAGTTTAATCACGCGTAGAAGTCGGTGTGTGGGAACAAAGTAGGGAGTAGTGATGTAAATGTATTTGCGTGCACTCCGGATGGCGTCGACAAGTTCAGTGTAGATATGACGTCGTCCCGGCGCTGGATAGTTGGTAATATAGCGAAACTCACGATCACGGGCATGGGTGCGCTTCGGTAAAGGTTTTTGGTCAGTGGCGCGCCCCCACATGCGGTCGAAAGCGTTACTCATTTCTTTGACGACCGGACCTTCGAATCTCACGTTGGTATCACGCCAATTTTTCATGCTGTCACGGACGGAGATGCTTCCGGTATAGGCGATAGATCCGTCGATGACGAGTGTGCGTCGATGGTTACGGAAATACCATGAACGGAAATTTGGTACGCGGAAGTAACCGGGGATAAGGGTCTTCCAAAATACTAGATGGATGCCTTTGTCGCGGAGCTCGGCAACCATATCAGAACCAAAAATAGTGAAACTACCGGCAGCATCCCATAAAAAACGCACATGCACGCCAGCCGCGGCACGTTCGGCACAGACTGCGATCAGTTTTTTACCTAGCTCATCATTTACGAAAATAAACTGTTCGAGAGAAATACTGACCGTAGCCTTTGCACAATCGTCCAATATGGCGCTCCAAGCCTCTTCATTGGAGGCGTACAGGGTCCAGGAGGTTGCGGTATTCATGACTTGGTAAGTATATATGGAAAATCCTAAAGAGGGAAAGACGGCAAATAAAAAGCGCTGGGATTATCCATGCGCGGGAGACATTGAACAGTACCTCGGAATTAGTCGGCTTTGAGCAGGCGTTTTGCATCAACGAAGAACATTGTCTCAGCAGTTGGTTTCGAGCCGGCCCCGAGGCCGCTCTTTTTATTGGTGCCACTGAGCCTACGCTCCACGATTATCGCGTTGCTTTCTTCATGGATTGAGAGGCCGGGGAACACATTATGAGCATCTTGCACAAATGACCCCAAGACATGCCAGCTACCTCGACGCAGTGAGAAGGGCTCATCCGAGAAAAAGCTAAACTTTGGCTCCTCTCGTATCTCAAGGGCAAAACGATTCCCAGGCTTTCGGAGGAGATTTCTGATGACGCCTTCTTCCATCAAGGAAACGTTGAAATTGTCAGGTGATACAGTGCCATTGAGCCCGGTCATATTGTAGGTTATGGACGCTTTCATCCACATATCCCGGCTTTCTGAGTCAAAGATTTTTTTGAGACCGATAGCCCCAGGTTCTGGAAGTTTTCGACGTTGTGCCTCAGTGAGGACTGATGCTTCATCTTCCATTCCACCCTGCAATCCCCAACAGAGAAAGTTCACCGTGCCATTTTGGATGGCCCGCAGGTTGGTGATCGGGTCAGATGCATTCCCAACTGCTAACGGGAGTATCTCACTTCCGCCGCCGACTGTTGTGGTGAAGCCGATTGTGCCAAGGTGGGGTTTGAGTGTTTCAAAATGCCACGCAAGCGCCCCTTTGGCACATGTTACAACGGGCCTACCCAGTTCAATGCAGCGCATCAAATAGGATAATTCGGCCTCACCTTTATCTTTGGTCGAGATTGTCACGAATACAATATCGACCGGCTGCACGGATCTCGTAAATGAATCCAGGTCATTATGCTTGGCGAAAAACTCATGCTCTGAGCCATGGTTGGTAAGCACTTTTGACAATTCCTGCCCTACATTACCAGGGCCGACGATTAATGCTTTCATAGGTTTTTAATCTCCGGTTATTCTAGCTCAAGAGTAGCTGAATTAAGACAGATGTCAAATACCTGTGGTACGATATCCCCATGACTACGTTGGTCGAAAATGGCAAAGCCTACTTCAATTACGAGGTCCTCGAGAATTACGAGGCAGGTATTGAGCTTCTCGGTTTTGAGGTAAAGGCGCTCAAATCAAAAAAAGGCTCGCTCGAAGGGGCCTATGTCATTGTGCGTGGGGGAGAAGCGTATGTGATGAATCTCTTTATTCCTCCATATCAAGAACATAATACCCCGAAGGGCTACGAACCTCGCCGTAATCGCCGCTTGTTGCTGACAAAAAAAGATATTAGGACCCTCGCAGATATTGATAGTGGCAAAGGGTTGACAATAGTGCCAATTTCAATATATAATAAATCCAACCTCGTCAAGGTCTCCGTCGCGGTCGTCCGCGGTAAGAAGAAATTCGATAAGCGTGAGTCGATCAAGAAACGAGAGACGGATCGAGCAGTGAGGAGGGAATATAGTGATCGTTGAAAAATGTGCACGGGGATGAAAGGCTTCGACAGCCGATCATGTTCGTTCGTGCGGCGTGAGCACCAGTGACTCGTAAATCCGCTGGAAACTCTAAATGCTAAAAATACCGTTTCTCCGTATTTCGGAGCTAAGGACTTTGCATTCGCTCTTGCATAAAGAGTGCGCTCGCCTCGGGGGATTCTGACTCGAGGGTCGGGTGTTATAACCTGAATGTAGGGAAGATGGGAGTTCTCGACCCATTGCCCGAATCAAAGAGATCGTGGCTGAGTGTTTTGTCTGCTTTAGAGCTCAGCCATTAAACTTCAAAGCTTTCTACCGCCGTAGATTCGTCCGATGCATATCAGTTGCACGCGAGTTCGATTCTCGCCATCTCCA
>JAHFMB010000093.1 GCA_023269245.1 Candidatus Tayloriibacteriota bacterium | reverse complement strand
TTTAAAAAAGGTCGCCCCATAGAAATTACCGCCACTCAAATCTGCATTATTAAGTCGAGAAAAATTTAAATTTTGGTCGTGCCAATCAATATTGGGACACTTTGTACCATTGTTGATAACGCAGCCATTTACTACTCGATGAGGAACATTTTGAGGTAATACTGACAGTGGTATTGAGGCGAGAGCAACGCAAAGCAAAATATTTTTCATATTATGTCTCTCAATAAAATTATTCAGATACTGGGGCAAAGTAGTAATTAACTTTTGTTTTGCCGCTAATTGTCAGTCATCAGTCTGTCGTAAGCGATCAACCACAGGAGGAAGTATTCCATGACACATACTAAAAATTTATTGGGAGCAGTTTTATTCTTTGTATGACCTCGCCAACCGGCGCAATCCGTCCCGTACGCTGTATTGAGCTTGGTCGTATTTTCGGACGTCAACTACCTCATCAACCTGCCAATTTTTGTTGTGTATAAGTCGTTACTTGTTCTAATAATCGGTGGCTCTCGGACGAATTGCCCTATCAACGACAGTGCCGATTTGCTTTTCCACAAATTGCACCACTAACTTGATTGCTTCGAACGCAGACCGGATGTAGGCCGCTTCAATCACTACCTCATATCCGTCCAGTTTTACTCCATTGCGTTTGGCAAGAATTTTCTTATCGTTAAATTTCAACTCACTCGTAGAGCCGTTGTCGTGAACAAGATTGTTTCGCAACGTGATTAACGCTTGAACATCGGACCACAGATTGTCAGGAACAGAAAACTTCCCGAACCTCTCAAGAAATTTTCGCCTCACGGACCACTGGTCACCCTTCAACTCTGCTGTGGTGAAGGGAAGGTTCTGATGACCAATGGCGGTTGTCAGTGTGGCGCACGACTTCTCCAGAAACGTTTCAAGCAATGAGGTCAGGTAAATCACGTGGGAGTAACGAACCCTTTTGAGGTAATAATCGACCGCCGCAATGCCACTGTCGTTTATGTTTTCCATCCCGGATTGAACTTGTCCTTGGATAAATTTGTGCTCCCTTGAAAGCATGGCATTCAAGAGCTTCTCTGTTTCCTTGATGTACCAGTCGAACAATTCAAGCTCGTAAATGTCGCCGGTAGGCATTTCCTTTATTTGTCCGAGCAACAGCGTCCTAAGCGTTCTCTTTACTGCATCTGGAATCCCACGTGCATCTTGGTCAGACATGGTGTACGCCCTCGATGTGTACCCGACTAACGAACCAGATCAATCGTTATCAAAACGTCCCCCGTTTGATACCCCGCACCGTTACAAATACCAAAGATAGACTGCAACGGGTAGCTCTGTAGAGTGGCATACTATTACCTCCAAATCACTCTTCCTGATTATGCGGAACAGCCTTATCAGCAAGTGAAGCAAAATTCACCGCCTCAATTAAACAACGACGCCAATCCGCTCTAGTTCTTCGCCAATGCGCCAAGCGAGCCTGGTGTAACCGCTCGTATCCGGATGTATTTCGTTGATCCAGTCATTACTGTGCGCGGTCGTACCGGGCACCGCTGGAGTGAGAAGGCCACGCGTATCCACTACGTAAATCAGCTCCGCCGGATTAGCCAGGTTCAACAGCGTTTCAGCAAGCGTGTCGATAATGATTTTGGCAATGTCTTGATAGAGCGCTGATGGTGCTCCTACCTGCATCAACGCGCGAAACAGCCAAGGACCACGAGCGCGGTTATGCATGAACAAGGCTGGCGCATCGCGCGGTGTCATGTAGTCATAGGTATGCAGAATGATTGGCGTATGCTTATTCGCCGCCGGGCCCTGTGTGCGATAGTTGAAAATCTGCTGAAAATTAGCGGTGACATACGCACAGAGCGCATTGAGGGCATCGACATCAACATACGAGTTTGGGTCGTCGCCGTGCCCATCGTCACTACGTTTGATGATCAGTGGACTGTCTGCTTGATAGTCATACAGCGCGTCGATGACGTCGTTGCCTCCACCGCTTAACAGAATGGCGTTGTAGGGTTGTGAACGCATTTCGATGAAGAAGGCTCCATTATCAAAGAAGCTCGACATGCGCCGGATGGTGTCGCCCGAATACGCATAATTCACAACGAGCGCTTTCTCGTCAAAATCGAGCTGCTCCAAAATGTTCGAGGACGGCACGAGGTTCAGCTGACTCCACGCAAACCAAGAATCTCCTTCCGCAAGAATACTGATGGCATATTCGGAGTAAAAGATTTCCTCTTCTGGCGGTAACTGAACATTGACTACACGCGGTCTGGGCATCGGGTCTCCTGGCAAGTAGAGGAGCAGCTACGGTGCTATGTTGAGCCTGTCACCGTTGACCGCACTCGGACAAAAGCGAGGCATCTGATGGCGGCACGCACCACGGCGCTGGAATCAGAACTTAGGTAAATTCGGGATAGGGATCACCTTCTTGATGTTATCAAAGAGCGTATCCGCTGGTGATTGCGGTGCTGACGGATTGGATTGCGAAGGCTGCTCTCCCATAACTGTACCAAGGGCTGTGGTAGGTTGCGCGTTAGCGCTAGAGAAGATGGCTCCGGGTCCTGATACAACGTGGCCTGACACATCAAACTCCGCCATCAGGCGGCCCCACTGAGTGCCCCTGACACTATTATGGGTATTTGCTGGTGGCATGAGGTGGGTCTCGTAGACGCGAGTGACCTTCGAACTGTTCGGCGCGAGAACAGCTTCAAACGTCCGAATCTTGTCGTAACCGCTCTCATACGAATGGGGTGATCCCCGAAACACAACAACAAGACATTTCGGTTTGTTGTTCGGCTCAACATTCATATGGCGAACGGGACCTAACGAGCAATTCTGGATGTAAAGGCCGTTGGTTACTCCGTCTCGTGTCTGGTCAACATTGGGATAAAATTGAATATTCGGAAAATCCTGGACTTTCCGCAATTGAGGATTCTTATCGAGAACAGCTCGTGCATCGGCGGAAACAGTGGATTGGGCAATCGCTTTTGTCACTGGAAGCACCAAAATAGCCAGACCAAATATATAAAGTAAAGCGAGCCTCTTCATCTCAACCCCCATAAGTCGCGTAATTTCGTTCGGAGTAAATCCTTCTGAGCGGCAACGTATCCTCAAGAAATCCCCAGAATATCTGCGGTGCACATCCCGAATATCTGTTGCTTCTCATAATCGATTGAAAGCACAATTTTTTTCAAACTTTCTATCATCTTAGGATAATAAATCGCTTACGGAAGAGGTGGAAATGTGCCCCCATGGCATATTTCTCGACGAGGGGCACTCCGTTTACTACGTGCGTCATTGCGATTTCGCAAACGCTGATTGGATTTGTTTGTAAGACTCAGGAGACTCAGTCCAAAAAGTCAGTCAGTGCTAATGCATTTGGTATGCATCTGTCTGGTTTTACTGATCCCAAATGTTGCGCATCGACGCATGAGGAGAGGTTTTTGATTTTCTTCCGCAACCTGAAAAACAACAAGGAGCTTCATCATGAAAAAGAATATGTTCGTACTCGCAGCCCTCAGTGTATTTGGCATGTCGGCTGCACATGCCGTTCATGTCGGAAGTAATGATGTGAATATTTATTGCGCGCTATTTGATGGAAACAATAATCCTAGTCCCGTTCTTGTTGGCGAGCTCAAGAATGTCATTCTCCAGAGCGGCAACAACGTTTCAATGTTGAAGTGCACCGGCAATGTCACGCCCCCCACTACCGGT
>JAHFMB010000092.1:2943-3745 GCA_023269245.1 Candidatus Tayloriibacteriota bacterium | reverse complement strand
AGACGGTATGGATACGGACTAGCATCAAAAAAACCGCCTTCCGCGGTTCCTTTGATGTGCCTGCCTTCAGCTTTGGAAATCCTTAGCCGATAAGGGGCTTTCGCCCACAGGCACAAAAGCATCTTACACCAGTCAAATGAAAATTCCAAGAAGCTGGGGACAATGTCATTAAGATGGCTGTAGTCAAAATAATTTGTCCCTTTCACTCAAAAATCCAAGAATACAAGCAAGAACGAATCCCGTTGTAGCAATAATTGCGGCATTAGTAGTATTGTTATTGATTGGGAAAAAATGACTCAAAACAACAGCTGCCCAGAAAGCTATTAATGCTGTTCCGAATATATTTGCGCTCTTATTTATATTCGCCCCTCTAATGGCTGTGTATCTTTTTGATGACGCATACCCTTAAGGCGCAAATACTATCGAAAGAAATCTTTGACCGCACCGAAGAGTCTTGTAACAAAACCTAGTTTCTCAAGTGTTGTTGTGTCGGCGGCTACGTCACTGCCAGACGAGCTTGATGTATTTGTGGCGAGGGTTTGTTCAGGAGCTAAGTCCAGATTCGCGATTTGTGGTTCGACAAGTTGAAATCCTTTCCTCTGTGCGAGATAGGCTTCGTAGGATAGGTCAGCTTTCGTGCCCTTTTTTTCTTCAAGGTATTGTTCGTAAAGACTTTGTTGAGCGCTTGGTTTTTCGAGAAGTTGGTCAAGATACCATCGGTTGCCAACGCGTCTCATTTGATAGTTAACTAAGTAACCGGCATCAGGTAGCTTGTGTCCATCTTCGGCGAGTTCAGAGGCAC
>JAHFMB010000092.1:0-2933 GCA_023269245.1 Candidatus Tayloriibacteriota bacterium | reverse complement strand
CGTCTCTTTTGAGCTCCACTTGTAGAAACGCGTGATCATCAGACACGTCAATCACTTTGATTTCAAATGACCCGATTCTTTTTACAGAACTATTCATGCTCGATCGCTCCTCTTCACAGCGAAAGCCCCATGCTTCTTTATCTTGCAAAACACTGGAAACAAACTTTTCGCAATTTCCGCTTTGTCGAGCTAGAAACAGTTCATTGAAATCTCGCGAAATGAAGCGCTCACTATTAAATCCGTTGCCGTACACGTACCTAGCTGTAAATGAACCGGTCAGCATAATTATCACTGCGACTATTGCTGCAATGAAGCTTTTGATCATAGTTTATGAGTTTAGGGAAGCGGTCCAAGATTCTGCCAGCCACCCACACTGCGCACGTTTCCTCCCTCGTTGAAATACCAATAGTTGCCGTCTTTATCAAGCAATCGCGAATATTCCCATGCCACAATATCGCTCACTGGAAGTGGTACGCTGCCAACGCCATTGCCATAATCAACTTGCGTGAATGTAGGGCTCGACGACCGCCATATTGTACCGTCTGTCTTAAGCAGTAAATCGTTGTAAATGAATACAATGTTGCCAGCCCCATGTTGCGCCGACAAACCTTGATCCCCTTTATCACCCTTGTCTCCTTTTGGACCTTGTATACCAGTATCACCTTTGAGCCCCTGTGGGCCAGTAATGTTCCAACTCAATAAAGTTTCGTTTTTGTCGCACTTTGCTTTTCTAAATCCTTGGCCGATAACGTAAACCTCCCCACTCTTATTTACACATGCGGTTATGGTAGTTCCCACCGCTTGAGTAATAGTCCAGTATCCTAAGCTCGCGAGTAACAAAACAGCCACTAGTGGGATTCCTGTCGTCACCGTATTCATTTTCATAATACGATTACAATACTCCCTTTATAGGGCGGGGCAAGTCATTCAAATGCGGGGAGGGCTTGGCTAAGAACATTTCTTGCATCCGTCGATGCAAGAAATTTCTCGGCCCTGATTTTGCGACCTGTCCTACTGGACAGGTAACCCGCAAAATCTTGCAAGTCCCTCACGTAACAGTGCCCCGCACTGTTACTCCCCGTCTCCAAAATACGAAAAGTCCGCCACACTGACGGACTTTTCGTATTTTGTTGCGGGGGAGGGACTTGCACCCGCGATCTTCGGGTTATGAGCCCGACGAGATACTACTTCTCCACCCCGCTGCCACGTTGAATATATCAAGGAATTAAGCGCGAAACAAGCAACCTTACAAGAAAAACGAATCTTCCAACCGTACTCACAAACTACCTGCAATAATCCCGATCTTTCACCTTTTGGGCAACCGGTGGGCAACCGCCGGATCATTACCAACAAAGGACGACACGAAAAAAGGTGACGAGATTGTGCCCCACAACGCCGCAAGTCGGTAGTTTTGTCGTGTATGAAAAACCCGCCATGTTGCCATGACGGGTCATCGAGTGCGGGGCCTTTCCCGCAACAGAGGCGGATTACTAGGCGTGCTTTTCGCCGTGGATGCGATCGAGCTTCTCGTCCTCTTCGTCGAGGCGTTCATCGAGCCAGAATCGGAAGGCGACATAGGACGCTCCCGCGGCGGCTACAATCACGGCGAGGAGCATAAGCTCTCCGCTTTTCACGAGCAGGACAAGCATGACCACAGCCATGATTCCGAAGACAACACCGATAATCGGGGTCACAAACTTCATAGCAGACCTCCTGTTCTGACAAGTATGATGCCTGCCACAACGGCAAACAACACCCATATCACTGTACTTGCTACCATCGCGTGCTGCAACCTGAACTGCAGACGGGCTCGCGAACCTCGCAACTTCCTGTATCTGCGCGATGAGAAGATCTCAACGCCTCCTTCGATCTTGTTCACCCGCTCGAGCTCGTCGAGCTTGTCGTTCCACAAGTCCATGAGCTTGCTGTCGCGCTTGATGATCTCGTGCAGAAACATGTTCGCCACTGCAAAGAAACCGGCGCCCACAAGCAAGATGATAAGCTCGGGAACTTTGGGTGACGAGGTAAACCTGAACGCGACGCCGGCCCATGCCGGAAGGTTGAGAAAGAAACTCAACTGCGCGCCGAGCCATCGCAGATGTCCTTCCGTATTCCGAACGTTGCAGAGGCCACTGAACGCGAGTCCAGCCGCAATAGGCTTCGGGTCCGGCCTCTTGTCCGCTGGCGGTCTTGCTTGCGTGGTCACGATATCCTCCTGTGCTGTGCTACCACTTGCGGCACCCTATCGCACTACTCCCTGAAAGGCAATTGGCTGTGGAGAACGAATTTTGCGCTTGGTATAGTAATGCCATGAGCGAAAACGGTGATCGAATTCCGAGACCAAAGACGAAGCGAGAACAGGTTGAAATCGATAAGCTAAAGCAGGAACTGGAGAGTGCAAATCAGGCGCTGCGGGTTCTCACCGACATGTCAGATGAGGCGTTGAGAAAAGCGTTCACCAACACGCGCGCAGAGTTAGAGAAGCCGATCCGGGAGAAAATCGACGGCCTTCGTAAAAAACTGGGCTTGAAATAGAAATGCCCTCGGATGGAATTGAATCATCATTGTGCTATCCTCTCGCGTCTGTGCGTCGTTAAGGACTTCTTAGCCCAAGGCGAGACCTTTGGTGAGTGAGCGAAGATCGCCGAGGAAGACGCTCCGATTGCCTTTCATCCGGTAACTATTGGGATGCTTGAGAGCGACTACGTTGGAAAATTCGGGGAACACGGCGAAAAAGAGCTGGGCGGTAATCTTTCCAATGCATATGACGGGGGTTGAGGGCATGACACCAAGAATGTCGAACTGTGCTTTGAGATTGCGCATGTGTTGCTCGCGGAATGTGTGCTCCTCCCATTTTCGTATCACGATCTTTGAATCCGGTTCTCCGTGGGATATGAGGTCGGTCATGTACGCTCCGCGAAAGGGCTTCTCGG
>JAHFMB010000003.1:2151-3768 GCA_023269245.1 Candidatus Tayloriibacteriota bacterium | reverse complement strand
CAAATAGTGCCGTATCTATTGCTGACTATCATCCCGAAAAAGCGCAGTACAACAATAACAATCCGTGGCGAGTTATAACAATCAATGACCACAGTCATCTCCCATGAAACAACTGATTAAAAAAATCTTCTCAAGTCCCTCACTGCGTTTGCGTTTATTTTTTTCCTATGTATTCCATCCTCATCCCGATGAAGTGATGATGAAGGAGGCATTTGAATTTGCCGCTCACTCAAATGTGAGCGGAGATTATTTAGAGTTCGGCGTCTGGAAGGGACGTTCGTTCATAAGGGCATTTCATACATGGAAATATATTCTGCTCAATAATAGGAATTTGTCAGGAATGAATTTCTACGCCTTCGACTCTTTTGAGGGATTGCCGGAGATCACCTCAAATGAAGATAATGCGACCGGCGAATTTAAAAAAGGCGAATACTCTTGCTCCGAAGAGGAGTTTATTGCAAATCTCAAAAACGCCGGTGTGGACACAGCCCGCGTGAGTACGATCAAGGGTTGGTATGATAAAGTGCTTAATAAAGAAACAAGAGCAAGATTGCCGATAAAAAAAGCTTCGGTCATCTATGTCGATGCAGACCTCTATGAGTCGGCGGTACCCGTTCTTGATTTTATAACGGATTATGTGGCGGATGGGACAGTGATTGTCTTTGATGATTGGTATTGCTATAAAGGTAGGGCTGATATGGGTGAACAAAAAGCCTTTAGTGAATGGCTTTCAAGGAATCCCGCCATCAGTGCTCTTCAGTACAAGCAGTTTAACTGGAAGGGTAATTCGTTTATCTTGCACAGAAATTAGGCTGAATAACATGAGCATTATTTTTGACAAGGAATATTTTCGGCATATCGAAAGAGCAAATGCAAAGGAGAAAAATAAACGAGAATTTGAGTACATTTTAAAAAATATACGACCGATGGAGGGGGACAGAGTGCTCGATATCGGTTGCGGCATCGGTACCCTGGGTAAAGAGATCGCAGAGAAAAATAAAGGAGTTGAAGTTTTTTTTAGTGACATCTCACCGGTTGCGGGCGAGTATCTCGAGGGGCTCAACTTTACCTGTTGTCCCGCGGAAAAGACACCATTTCCCGATGAGTATTTTGATAAGGTATATTGCTTGCACACGATCAGCCATGTCACTGACAGAGAAAAAACAGTACGAGAACTTTTAAGAATTACAAAAAAAGGAGGTATATTGGCAATGATCGGTCCCAATAAGCATTATGCAACAGTGATGAAGATGGCACTCAGTCTCGGGTTGATACCGCCATATAATATTGATAAAACTGCAAAATGGCTCATTACGCCGTCCGGTATTACGAAGTTACTTACAAAAAGTGGATGGCATGTTATAAAAATTATGTATTTTGGACAGCATTTAAAGAAAACATTACCATTATCCTTTTTAAGGTTGCGGGTATTAGCTATAGCGAAAAAATAAAATGAAACGCGCATTAATTACCGGCATTACCGGACAGGACGGGGCATATCTTGCAAAGTTTTTGGTCAGCAAGGGATATAAGGTGTATGGAGGGTATCGCCGTTCCAGTACGCGTAATTTTTGGCGTCTACACTACCTGGACGTCAAAAAGGATATTGAAATGATC
>JAHFMB010000003.1:0-2141 GCA_023269245.1 Candidatus Tayloriibacteriota bacterium | reverse complement strand
CTCGATCAGACCTCGATCATGTCGGCGCTGAAACGCACCGATCCGGACGAAGTGTACAATCTCGCCGCCCAGAGTTTTGTCGGCGCTTCGTTTGACGAGGCAATCGCGACGGGGGAGATCTCCGGGCTGGGGGTGACCCGTGTGCTTGACTCGATCCGCCTCATCAATCCCAAGATCAAGTTCTATCAGGCGTCGACGTCGGAAATGTACGGCAATGCGCCGCAGCCCCAAAGCGAGCTCACTCCTTTTGAGCCGGCGAGTCCCTATGCCGCGGCGAAGCTCTACGCCCATTGGGTGACCAATAATTATCGCGAAGGATACGGACTGTTTGCATGCTCCGGGATCTTGTTCAATCACGAGTCGCCTATTCGCGGCATTGAATTCGTGACCAAAAAGATCACCGACGGCGTTGCGCGTATCAAGATGGGATACAGCAAGGAGCTTGTCCTTGGTAACTTGGATTCCAAGCGCGATTGGGGGTTTGCGGGAGATTATGTCGAGGCGATGTGGATGATGCTTCAGCAGAAGACGCCCGACGACTACGTGATCGCGACGGGGGAGAGTCATTCGATCAGAGAATTCTGCGAAGAGGCATTCTCGTTGGAAGGCATGGATTATACAAAATACGTCCGGAGCGACAAGATGTTCCACCGCCCCGTTGATGTGAATTATTTGCTTGGCGATCCGTCCAAAGCGGAGAAAGTACTCGGATGGAAAGCAAAAACCCCTTTCAGGGAACTGGTGAAGCTCATGGTGGAGGCCGATGTGTCAAAATATCAGAATCCCATGACTCATTCCCAACAGTTCCTGAAGCATATCTAATCTCTGAATTATATGAAAAAAATCGTTCATTCCATACTGGTGTTCGTTGCCGAAAAAATGGGCATTGCCGACATGCGCCGGCAGCTCAATTTTATGAAGGGGATACAGATCGAGGATTTTATACTCCATCATCTCGCAAGCGACCTCAAATACGCCGACCCCAAACGGCTTAATCGTTACGAGTCCAATATGTATTCCCAAAGCGGGGACGACGGTATCATCAATGAAATTTTCAAACGGGTCAAAACAACGAACAGATTTTTTGTTGAATTCGGTGTGAGTAACGGACTGGAGAATAACACTGCGGCGTTGCTCGCGTCAGGCTGGACGGGTCTCTGGCTTGAAGGAAGCGAAAAGTTCGTGGCACAGATCCACAAAAGCTTCGCGACACCAATCGAGGCAGGCAACCTCATCGCACAGAATGCGTTCATTACCGCGGAAAACGTCGAAACACTTTTTACCGAAAATAAGGTGCCCAAGGAATTCGATCTCTTGTCGATCGATATCGACGGTAACGATTATTGGGTATGGAAAGCGATCACCAAATTCAATCCGCGAGTGGTGGTCATCGAGGTCAATCCGTTCTGGGGCCCCGAATTGGAGTGGGCGATGAAGTACAACCCGACGCATGTCTGGAAGCGCGATTATAATTACGGCACAAGCATGAAGGCGGTGGAACTGCTCGGCAGGGAAAAGGGTTATACGCTCGTCGGAGGGAATCTGATCGGCAACAACGCCTTCTTTGTACGCAACGATCTCGTCGGAGACAAGTTTGCCGGACCCTACACCTCAGAAAACCACTACGAACCAAATCGCATGTATTTAATAAAGAAACTGAAGTACGTAAAAGCTTACGGCGAGAACGGCATCACGCAGTGAGTTCTACGAGCGCTCAAGTTCCACGTAACGCCTCATGATACGCTCTAAGCTTTCTTTGGTGGAGGGGAGTCCGAGGCCGAGGGAAGCAAGTTTATTCATACTCAAGACCGTATTTGATCGGGGGGCTTTTACCACAAGATCCTTTGCGGAAATATATTTCTTTCCCAGTGACTTACCGGAATATTGCTCGTAGAGGTCGAGGATCTCTTTGTGGGTGACCGGTTCGGGATTTACGACATTGAATACGCCGGTATGTCCGCCTTCGATCAAGCCTTTGAGTACGGGAAGGAGGTCTTCGATCACCGTAACGGAATTAGGTGTTTCGATAATGCTTTTATACCCAAGAAGTTTATTGATGAGGTTGCGGTCAGAGGGAATTTCGGAGATGGGCATGCGCGGACGGAGTGTGAGGATATTGTTGTACTTTGCGAGTGCGCGTT
>JAHFMB010000011.1 GCA_023269245.1 Candidatus Tayloriibacteriota bacterium | reverse complement strand
CTGCCAACATCTTTGCCTACCTCTTCCCAGGCAATGCCACCTCAACCCTCCTTGCCTTCAATGGAGGACTCACCTCATATGCCTCTACTACTATTGGTGCAGGCACCCAAACCACTGGTCTTACCATCTCTGGTGGAGCAACGACCACGGGGAATGCCTACTTTGCAGGTAATGTGGGAGTGGGGACGGCGGCGCCAGGTTATCCATTGGAAGTCGCAACCACTGGCAATACACCAGTCATGATTCGATCACTCTTCAACACCACTGGAGAGGCTGATGATATTATTGCTGGGAAACTCAAATCTTTTGATGTTCTCACATTTGGTTTGAAGTCTTTTGTTGAAAGTTCGGGCTCAAATAACTATGGCGTAGGTCTATATACTTACTTTAATAGTGGTACACCGTCTCTCGGTTTTTACCAAAATAATCAAGGAAACGTTGGGGTCGGTACAACCTCTCCGCTCGCACGGCTTGATATTGCAGGTGCGAACAATGGAACATCCCCACTGTTCCAACTTTCAAGTGTTGCATCGTTCGCGACAACAACACGTTTCATGGTGACCAATGCTGGCAACGTCGGGCTCGGCACCACCTCCCCATGGCGTACATTCTCAGTCAATGGTTCATCAGATCTTGGCATCAACGCTCTTGCCGGCTACTTCACCGCCACTACCACCACAGCCTCTACGTTCCCATATGCATCAACCACCGCTCTCACCGTCTCAGGTACTAACGGCTTGCAACTAGCTTCAGGTCTGACCGGTCCCCTCCAAGCAGTTGCCGGCCTTGTCTCCGCTTCCTCCACTCTCTCTGTTGCCTACGGCGGCACTGGTCTCTCAACCCTTCCTTCATATGGCAATCTCTTGGTTGGTAATGCTACAGGAGGATATACACTGACAGCCACGAGTTCGTTGGGACTTGCATTCTCATCGCTCCTCGGCACGCTCGGTGTCTCACAAGGAGGAACAGGCGCGACTACCTTTGGACAAGGGTGGTTGTATTCGGTAGGTGGCACCACTGCTCTCGCCGCATCCACATCTCCGACGGTGAACTATATTGTGGCGACCTCTACGACGGCAACGAATATCCTAGCAGGAGGACTTGATGTACATGGTGGAACTCTGTATGTCAATCCGACGACAAACAACGTGGGAATCGGGACGACGTCACCATCCGCCAAGTTGTCGGTTTCCACTTCTGCCCAGCAATTGGGAACACTCCCACTCTTTACTGTGGCATCTACTACGAATACAAATATTCTCAATGTTCTCGGAAATGGAAATGTCGAGGTCGGTACACGGTTGATTACATCAGAAATCATTTCTCCGGTCGGACAAGCGGTCAATATTGGTGGCACGTCAGCTGGCGCCACGTATTTCCATCTTTCGAGCAGTGGCCTAAAAGCTGAGGCTCCTGTTTCTCCTAATTCTGACCTTGGCACAACACTTGGTACAGCGGCACTTCGTTGGAGTCAAGGTTATATACGATATGCTTCGACGACAGCCATATCTGCGATTGACCAAATTTCTGCCGGCTACTTCACGGCAACGTCAACGACAGCAACTTCAACTTTTGCCGGGTTTATCGACGTCAACGGAACCGGCACCAATGCCACTTCGACCTTTGCAGCAAACTTGTGGGTCAAGGGGACACTACGCACAGGAACCGGATCAATGTATTTGAATGACACAGCACTTGTTTCTTCAAATGGAAACCTGTCTATTACCAACAACGGAGGCTCGTTCTTCAACGGAGGCAATGTTGGCATCGGAACAACTTCGCCGTATGCTTCACTCTCAGTTGCTGGCGCATCAGGAGTTGTGGCTAATACGTTTACTGCCACCTCGACTGTTGCCACGAGCACGCTTGGCATAACAGTTCTTGGCGGCGGTATCCAGCCTGTCATGCCGCCAGGGAAGGTCTTCCTGACCGGAAATGTCGCCAGCGGAGATGTCTCGGGCATGGTCTTGTACAACGCGGGCGGCGGCGCCAACTCCTCTGTTTCTATTGATTTTTATAACACACAGGGCCATAGCAATATTCCGCAAGCAAAAATTAAGGCACTGGATGATGGGAGTTACTCGGACCACTTGACATTTTGGACGAAAAACTCAGGTGCACCAGGAAATCCGGTTAGTGAACGAATGAGAATTGCATCAACGGGTGAAGTCGGCATCAATAATGTAAATCCGTCATATCAGCTTGATGTGAACGGCATTATTGGTAATTCATCATCAGCAGTGGAATTTCAGTCAGGCTCCGGACTTTTTGGATATGGTGGAACTAATTCATCATCTTACAATCATGAATTTTTTGGAAATATGTATACGAATTCCACGTTTGAGTCGGCGGGAGATATTATGACTGGGGGATCATTCTATGGTGATGGTGTAGGTATCACCGGATTGAGTGCCTCAAACCTGACGTCTGGCACGCTCAATGTCGCTTATGGTGGCACTGGTGCGAATTCGTTTGGCCAAGGCTGGTTGTATTCTGATGGCGGTACCGGGGCACTCGCGGCCTCCACCTCGCCGACGGTGAATTATATTACTGCCACATCAACGACAGCAACGAGTACATTTACGACGGGAGTCCGCTTGTCGGGAGCGGTAACGAGGGCCAATTTCAGTGAAATGTTTTCGGCACAAGACTACAACTCTTTTGGCCAAGATGCCTTGTACATTTTTCCACCACAAACTAATGGGCGCATTTATTTCGGCAGAACCGGAAAAGTTGCGTATTCCCTCAACTTTACAGGCGTAACAAACTTTGAAAGTGTCCCGACTCGCATCTCACAAACAGGAACCACTGACACTTCATTTTGTCCGTACTCAACCTGTTCTTCACTTTCTTCATCTTCTGGAGATATTGTGTTGAATCCGGGCTCCGTGGGTGGGTTTATTACCACGAACCAGCGCACGTGGCTATCGTCAAATCCGGCATTTTCATTCAAGTCATATAACTACGATGATGCAAACAACCGCACTTCCACACCGTATGCGTACGCATTTGATACAGCATCTTCGACAAATAAGATGACACTCCTTCCTCACACTATATGGAAGACCGGTGGAGCCGCTCAAATGACCCTCACCTCCAATGGTATGCTGGGCATCGGCACGTCATCGCCGCTGTCAATGTTGCAGGTCGCTTCTTCTTCGTTGAGCACGACGTTCAAATCGCAACTGGTGCTGTCAGACACTGGATCGACGGCGGGCGCAAAGCACTGGTCGTTTACTTCTGCCGGTGGAAACTTGTCAATAGGTACGACATCCGATTTGTATGCGACGACAACATATCTGACTATTAAAAATGGCGGCAATGTTGGAGTGGGAACTACTTCACCGTGGAAAACATTCTCTGTAACGGGGAATGTCGCCATGAGCGGACTGACTTCGTCTGTGACCGGCAATGCGGTTTGTATCACCACAACAAAAGAAATAACCGATGCCGGTGCCGCCTCATGCGTGCCTTCATCGATTCGGTTCAAGGAAAATGTGACGACGCTTTCACCGCGATACGCGCTTGATACTCTTTCAAAATTGAATGTTGTCAGTTTTGATTACAAGGAAAAACAGCAGTACGAGACCAATCATAGCTATGGAATGATTGCGGAAGAGGTCGAGAATGTCGATAAGAATTTGGTCGACTATGGATATGATGGTCAGCCAGCCTCTCTCCACTTCGAAAAAATCACTGGTCTCTTGGTACAGGCCGTTCAAGAGCAGCAGGGTCAGATTGGATCGCTTGCTTCGACCACGGTTCAACTTGGCGTTCAAAATTCTGGATTTGAATTCAATCTCGCAAGCACCACTGCCAGCCTCAACGTGCTGAGTTCCAACGTTACAACTGATGTACAGACACTTACGACCAATCTCGCGTCGACTTCTCAGACGACGAAGACACTGGCAAGCGCTCTTGATACGACGAACGATAGAGTCTCGATCCTATCATCACACATTGATGAATTGACTGCTACCACATCGTCAATCATCGCCCTTTTTGAGGACAGGACGAATACTCTTATCCAGGACAACCTTTCTGCGCTGACTTCAAGCTCTACATTCATCAGCGCCATCGCGTCGGCCGCCAGCGCCCAGATTGCTTCTAGTACGGCCGAGACATTGGCAAGTTCAACGCCTTCATTCATCTCGCGCGTTGCAATTGCGGTCAAGGAATCGCTGCAGAGTATGGGGGACTGGACGATGGACAAGATGACGGCTCATATTGTTTACAGCGAGCGAGTTGAAGCTCAGACAGTTGCGATCTCAAAAGGTTTGGAGATAAATGATGTTGCGACCGGCCAGGTATTCTGTATCCAAATTCGCAATGGCGAGTGGGACAAGCGTCCAGGGGCATGTACGGCTGAAGCTCCTCGAACTGCCCAGACGACCACGACGAATCAGCCCGTAGCCCAAACAACTACAGTCAACACCACGACTACTTCATCGGCCCCGTCGCCTTCAATAGATGTATCTACCACGACCACTGCTACCTCTTCGACTGATGCTTCCGGCGGAGTGGCAACGACAACTGTTAGCACGAGTGGTACGACCTCATCTAGTTCTACCACAGATACCGCAGGGACTACCACATCGACTTCCGGGTCTGGTGCCACGGCAGTGACTGACACAACCGTCTCTAGTGGCACAACTGCTGAACCGACCCCGGCTCCTGCACCAACGCCTGATCCAACTCCTGCAGCAACCCCAGAACCCGCTCCGGCTCCTGCACCGACATCATAAAGGGAGGAGACTTGCTTTTTCTCTCATGCCGTGCTATACTATTGGACGTGTAAGTATCTCGTCCTTACGCTGTTAAATTAACGAACGGGAAACAAAGCAACATGTCAAAGAGACTTTTCGTAGGCAGTCTTGCCTGGGGTACTACTGACCAGACCCTGAAGTCACACTTCGAACAGGCAGGTGCTGTAGAATCAGCAAGCGTTATCATGGACAAAATGTCCGGCCGCTCAAAGGGCTTCGGCTTCGTTGAGATGGGCGGAGATGCTGATGCTTCAGCTGCTATTGAGAAGCTGAACGGTTCAGAACTCGATGGTCGCAAGATTGTCGTATCGGAGGCTCGCCCGAAAGCATAATAGCGTTCACGAGTATCCTCAAGAAAAAGCCCGCGGAGACGCGGGCTTTTTCGTGGCTGAAGAGGGGATGTTGATGGATAAGAGGGCAGGGGCACTAGTGGTGCTTCGATGGTAGGTAGAGTCACATTAACACTCCGCCCACACCCCCGTCTTTTACCGGACAGAGAAGCACCACTAGTGCCCCTGCCCTCACACCTTTAAGATGACCTGTTTTCTTGCTACAATGGTTCTTATGCCAAAACGCAACCCGCGCGCGCTCCCTGTCATATTACTCGCCATATTCCTAGATCTTGTCGGCTATGGCATCCTCGTGCCGGTCGTACCACAGCTTTTTGCGAATCCGGATTCCGTGTATTACGTGCTTCCTCCTTCCGCTTCTCTGACCTTGGGATACATACTGCTTGGCTTCTTGATTGCGACGTATCCAATGATACAATTTTTTTCCGCGCCGGTTCTCGGGCAACTGTCCGACCGCCATGGCCGCCGTCCGATATTGACGATCGCGCTTATTGGCACGGCGGTCGGATTTTTGATCCTGGCGATCGGCATCGTGACCCATAATATTTTTCTCCTATTCTTTTCCCGCGTGATTGACGGCATTGCCGGTGGAAGTATTTCCGTGGCCCAGGCGGCCATCGCCGATCTGACTCGGCCAAAGGAACGGGCAAAGCATTTCGGACTAATTGGTGCGGCGTATGGGACAGGTTTTATCATCGGTCCGGTGCTTGGCGGCTTGCTTTCAGACCCGACGCTCATCTCGTGGTTTAGCATTACGACGCCATTCCTATTTGCGGCGGCACTCTCGGCATCCAACGCGTTCTTGGTATATCGTTATGTGGGTGAGACGAATCGGCGTGTGATAGAAACTCCACTCAAATTCCACAAGGGGCTCGCGGATATTATCCGTGCATATGGCATGAAGCGTCTGCGGGCGGTCTTTGCGACAAATTTTTTCTTCAATGCCGGCATAACCTTTGTGGCAACATTCTTTAGCGTGTATCTTATTGACCGATTCAACATGACCCAAGTCGGCATCGGGTATTATATTGGGTATGCGGGCCTGTGGATTGTCATTGCTCAGGCCGTGCTCGTCCCGCTCATGTCCCGCTACTACGACGAGGTTGTCCTGCTTCGCTGGTCGCTCGTGCTTGGTTCGTTGGGAATTTTTGCATTCTATCTCCCCTACACGATTCCGGGACTTTTGTTGACAGGCGCTTTCTTTGCATTAGCAAACGGCATAAGCATGTCGTTGCTGCCAAGTTTGGCGAGCCGCCGCGCTCCCGCGAATATCCAAGGCGAGATTTTGGGTATCAATACCAGTGTGCAGGCTTTTTCACAAATAGCTCCTCCGGTGCTAGCGGGTTTTCTTGCCGCGACTATTGCGCCATCTGCGCCCGTATATATTGCAGGAGCAGCCGTTGGCGCGGGGTGGCTGGTATTCATTGCCTTTGTGCGCAGGGAAAAGAGTGAGGATCCTGTCTTGAGAAAAGAGAAACAGCAAAAAACACCGTGAGGATACATTAATTAATATTCCTCCACCACTCTGAAACTGGCGCGGTGCGAATGATGTCGATGATCTGTTCAATATCATCGGTTATCTTGAATATTTCGCGGTCATAGTCTGCGATGGCGGCCTGTTGCTCGAGCATTTTTTTGTTGATAAAGTTGGCCAAGTCATTCCAGAAATATGACCCAACAAGAATGACGGGTACAGAAGGAACCTTGCGTGTCTGAATCAATGTGAGTGTGCTAAACAGCTCGTCAAACGTACCGAAGCCGCCCGGGAAGAACACGTATGCTTCGGCGGCAAATGCCAGCATGGTTTTGCGGGAGAAGAAATAGGTGAACTGGAGCCGGTCAGTCGCATAATGGTTGACGTTTGCTTCGTGCGGCAAGGCAATGCCGAGGGCGACGGCTTTGCCGCCCGCCTCACGCGCCCCTTTGTGGGCCGCTTCCATGACGCCGGGACCTCCTCCGGTGACCACCGCGTATTTTAGATCTTTCGCGATGCGGTGTCCGAGTTGTTCCGCCAATTTGTATTCCTTCGAATCATGCTTGGCGCGCGCCGATCCGTAGATGGTCACTGATTTTGGATATTTTTTCAAAAACTCAAATCCGTCTTTGAACTCCTTGTTAATCTCGTCGAGATGTCTCTTGGTGGTGTCCGCGTGTACGTCCTTTCGTGAAATGGGTGAATGTTCATTATGCATAGTGGATTGATTATAGCAGAACTTGCTTCTTGAGTGGTAATTCACTATCCTTACCTCATGTTGTCATTTATTGTTGGAGCCAAGATACCCGGCGCCAAAGGCCGTGTCGGTATCATCAAAACTCCTCATGGCGAAATCCAGACACCTGCTTTTATCCCTGTAGGAACGAAAGCAACGATAAAGTCGCTGACCCCTGAGCAAGTCGCCTCGTTGGGTGCCGATGCTATTTTGGCGAACACCTATCATCTCTATCTTCAGCCCGGAACCGAAATTCTTAAAAAAGCTGGTGGTTTGGGCAAGTTCATGAATTGGAAAGGACCGACCTTCACTGACTCAGGCGGGTTTCAGGCGTTTTCACTTGGGCCAGCGTTTGGAAATGGTGGATCGAAGATTGCCGGCCGAACGCGCGTGCCCGAATCCGTGTCGGACGTAGTTGAGTCCGTACGTTTGGCACAAATCGATGATGACGGCGTCACCTTCAAATCTGTCATAGATGGTTCAGCTCACCGCTTTACCCCAGAACGTTCTATTGAAATCCAGCATGACATTGGTGCTGACATTATTTTTGCTTTTGATGAGTGTTTGTCCCCGCAGGAGTCCTATGAAAAACAGAAGGCAGCAGTCGAACGCACCCATGCATGGGCGCAACGATGCTTGAAGGCCCATAAAAAGGCGGGTGAGGCGGACAGTTTTTCTGGATGCTTCGGACTGAGCGAAGGCGAAGGAGAACCAGCCGCGACGCGAGCACACGTCGACAGCGTGTCCAGAAAAATCTCGTCTGCCTCACCCGCCTTATTCGGCATCATCCACGGCGGGCGCCACGAAGATCTGCGCCGTCATTCTGCCAAGATGATAGGCTCCATGGATTTCGATGGTTTCGGCATTGGCGGTTCATTTGACAAAAATGACATTGGCACTGCAGTCGGCTGGGTCTGCGAGGAGTTGCCTGAGAACAAACCGCGTCATTTATTGGGCATTGGAGAACCCGAAGATCTTATTCTTGGCATTGAAAATGGTATTGATACGTTTGATTGTGTCGCTCCTACGCGCATTGCGCGCAATGGGGCTGCGTATGTGAAAAGTGGCCGCATCAATCTATTCAATGCACAGTTTGTTTCTGACTTCACACCAATAGAGAAAGACTGCAGATGTTATACCTGTGCCAATTATACAAAAGCATATCTTGCACACTTGTTTCGCGCCAAAGAGATGTTGGCCGCAACATTAGCCTCAATTCATAATCTCTATTTTCTTGTACACCTTGTCAAAGATGCGCGAAAAGCGATTGTTGAAGAAAAGTGGGAAGAGTTTAAGAAAGCCAATTCTTATATCTCCTTGACGTGATAATCTTCCGGAGCTTTCTTGAGCCACCATTCAATCTGTTCTTTTGTGAGTAAGCCTTCACGCGCACCGACGAACTGCGCCACCGACATTGGATTGACGGGAGCCCAGGTCAGAGCTTCCAAGGGTGATTTACCCATGGCCAGCGCGGCCACAAATGTAGAGGCGAAGGCGTCGCCACAGCCGGTGCGCTCAAATGGAGGTTTGGGATCAGGATAGATTGGCATGAAATAATAATGGTCGCCATCGAACATGTAGGCACCTTTTGGTCCGTCCGTGACTAAGACAATTTTTGGTCCATATGTATGGAGCTTGCTCATCAATACTTTGAGGTCGCGAGTCGTGGTGTTGAGCATGCGTTGCGCCTCTTCGACGTTGACAATGAAGACGTCAGTACGTGCATATATACGCTTGAGATCATCGAACCCGAGCTTCATTTGGAATGTCCCTGGCTGAAATGCGAGACGCACCGAAGGATGTGACTCGAGATAGTCGGCCACTGCTACATGGTATGGAAACGTCTTGCTGGCGAGGGACGTCAAATATACCCAGCGTGTGTCGGGTAATTTTGGCAGTTTGTATTCGTAGTCAACATGATTGACGAGGATGGTGCGTTCGGCACCATACCACAGGACATAGTGATAATTGGTAGCTTTGCCCGAGTTGCGGTGCACATAGCTTGTGATGACGCGCTCGTGCTCTAGTTCGTGCAGGCATTCGTGGCCGTTCTGGTCATCACCGACGTTGGCGACGAGTGCAGCCCGAAAGCCGAGCCGCGCCCACGCGACGGCGGCGTTTGCCGCGTTGCCCACGCCTTTGACGATTTTGGCATATTCAAAAGGTATTTTGTCTGCGAACGGCATGCAAATCTCGCAGGTGTTATGGTCAATGCGGCAATGCACCTCGGCTTCTTTGAGCTTGATGAAGGCGTCCGTGGTGATGTCGCCGATGGCGATAAGATCAAGGGGCTTGTGGAACATAGAGGTATTATATCATTGTTGTATGCTACAATTAAACATGAGCAATCGGTAATTACTGGTTATTTAATTTTTCTATTATGAAAACCCTTCGGGAGTATATTAGAGATGCACAATCACACCATGTTGCCATTGGACATTTCAATGTATCGACACTCGACGGAGTGTGGGCAATCGCTGATGCAGCCAAAGGACTCAATCTTCCCGTCATTATTGGTGTCTCGGAAGGCGAGCGGGACTATGTTGGTGTCAACGAGATTGCCGCGGTAATACAGAGCATTCGCGAACACCGTGGCCAGCCAATCTTCTTGAATGCCGACCACACCTATTCATTCGAGCGTGTCAAAGAGGCCATTATCGCCGGTTTTGATGCAGTTATTTTTGATGGAGCGCAGCTTTCTTTTGAGGAAAATGTGGACATTGCAAAAAAATGCGTCGAGTTTGGCAGAAAATCCGGCCGAGATATTATTGTCGAAGGAGAGCTTGGATTTATCGGCACATCGTCGAAGATTCTCGATGCAATACCTGATGGAGCAGTCGTTGGTGATGATAATATGACGAAACCGGACATTGCGTCTCAGTTTGTCAAAGAAACCGGCGTTGATCTGTTGGCTCCTGCTGTGGGAAATATTCATGGAGTTGTGAGAGGCGGCGACCCTGCCCTCAATATCGTCCGGGTCAAAGAAATTTCCATGGCCGCGGGCGTCCCATTGGTTCTCCATGGGGCGTCAGGGAACTCCGCCGATGATGTTCGCGCGGCAGTCAAAGCGGGGGTCGCGATTGTCCATGTAAATACGGAGCTGCGTATTGCATACAGGTCTGGCTTACTCAAGTCCATTTCTAGCGATGGTGATGAAGTCGCTCCGTACAAATTTCTCAAACCAGCCAAATTGGCTATGCAAAAGGTAGTGGAAGAAAAGCTGAGGATTATCAACGGTATATAGGAGATCAGCGATTTGTGTTGTCCACATTTGGGACGTATTTATTAGGGTATTCTGCTATAATGAGCAGTATCAGCTAAACAGACCTATCATCATGGCTTCAGGAGTAGAATTCGAAGAAGACAAGTTTACCTATACGCCCAAACGGCCAGTCTTGGGCGGCTTTTCAACGTCGCCGTCATTTGGTTCGGGAGGCGGGCCAACCGTCAATCACAATGATCCGAAGATGGTCCAGTGGCTTATGAGAAAAGGGTTTGCTACTTCACCGGCGTCCGCACAGGCTATTCTAGTTGTGGTCATCATTATCAATATTGCTATTACCTATTTCGTCATTTCATACATCCTATGAAGCATCATCCTCGCGCCCAGGTGTACAAGCTGCCGCGTTCGATTTATATTGTGCTTTGTCTAGCAGTGATTGCAAATATCGTCGCGACAGTCATTGTGCTCAAATACTTCACCATTTAAATTGCATGCATGAATCATGACTAACTACCGCACCCACAATCGCGCATTCACCCTCATCGAGCTTCTTGTGGTCATCTCGATTATCGGGATGCTGTCGTCCGTGGTACTAGCGTCAGTCCAGACGGCTCGGGAGAAAGGGAGGATTGGTGCAGGATTGAGGTTTGCGTCGTATAATTATCATGCACTTGGAGCGGATGCTTTTGCTGTATATGATTTTGAAGACTCAAACCCTGTTCTCGGGGGGAGTTATACGATGTTACCGGATAAGTCTGGAAACAACCGAAATCTCGACGTGTGTGATACGGTCACAAAAACTAACGATGTGCCACATCTTTCATATGCGGGAGATTTTACCGGCATTTCGTATTGTAGCCGTACGTTTTCCGCTCCCTACCCAACACTTGGCAATACGTGGACAGCAACGGCATGGGTTAAGTCTACAAGCTATACTGGTGCAGCGCCGCTTATTCAAGTGTTGAACACTGTTTCTCCGACGCCGAACCGTCTCATAAATGTATATGTATATTACGTTGGGTCAACAATAAGTTTACAGTGTGGTCAGTATATATCACAAGGCACTGACTATATTGATACGAATGGACTGTTGACGCTCAACAAATGGCACAATGTGGCGTGTACGTACGATGGAACAACTCACGCCCTGTATGTCGATGGTAAAAAGGTTGCATCGAAAGCGGCTCCGGCAAACAATAACAGAAATGTTTCAAAGATAGAGGTTGGAGAGCTAAGCTTGGCCTCTGTAACATCCGAGAGTGTTAAAATGGATGACGTTGCCATATATACTCAAGCTCTCCCTACGGCCGTAATAGAAAAAATGTATGCCGCTGGTCTCCCAGCAC
Source organism: Candidatus Tayloriibacteriota bacterium (assembly GCA_023269245.1). Taxonomy (GTDB): domain Bacteria; phylum Patescibacteriota; class Minisyncoccia; order Phycocordibacterales; family PALSA-1337; genus C7867-002. The sequence continues at coordinate 2,830 of JAHFMB010000011.1, read as the reverse complement.
ACACTATTGCGGATGCTCGGTAGTCAAAAAACATGCCTATGCCAACCACGTCTTATACAAAAGCATTTACCCTCATCGAACTTCTCGTGGTCATCTCGATTATCGGGATGTTGTCGTCCGTGGTGTTGGCATCCGTACAGAGTGCGCGCGACAAGGGGAGAGTCGGCGCCGGGTTGAGGTTTGCATCATATAACTATCATGCATTTGGAGTGGATGCGATTGGAATTTGGAATTTTGAGGACTCCGCAACCGGAAGTATAACCGATTCATCGGGAAACGGGTTGACTTTAGTGCCGTCTTCGGCTGGTAGTTTTACTCGAAGTACCACAGTCACGCCATCGGGACAGGGAAAATCTCTTCAAGAATCGTCCAGCAATGCTTTTTTCCCAACTGTTAACGGAATCGCCTCAACCAAATCACTCAAATTGACACAAGGAGGAACAATAAGTATTTGGATGTATTTTACGAGTTTACCTGCATCAGGTGTTGGTTATGACTGGAATCTTTTTACAGTAGATAATGATAATGGCGATACATCAATAAGTCTTGCCTGGGATCATAGTACGAATATGCCCAACTGTTCTGGCTCTATAACTAGTGCATCAAAAATCCAGTTGGGAGCGGTACAGACGGGGAAATGGTATAACTTCGCATGCTCGATTGGTGCCAGCGGTAAGCTTACTGGATTTGTCGATGGAAAACAGGTTGCGCAAACTTCGGGTTCGTTCAACGGAACGCAAGCAAATTACAAAATTGACGCTGTCAGTCTGACGACAGTCAATGGTGATTTACCAAATAATACCGCTCTGACTGGATATATCGACGATGTTGCGATCTATCAATCAGCTCTAGTTGCTTCTGATGTAGAAAGGATATACCTTGCTAACCTTCCAGACGATTCTATTGCATTTTCCCCTATTTAGTGTAAGATAGTCCGCATGTTGTCATTAACCGCAGAAAAGCGCGTTTCTACTGATAAGTTGGACGCACTACGAAAAGCAGGCAAGATCCCGGCTGTTTTTTACGGCCCGAAAGAGGTCTCTACCTCCGTTTCCCTCGATGCAAAGGAATTTGCCAAGGTTTGGAAAAAGGCCGGTGAATCATCGGTTGTCATCCTCAAAGATGCGACAGGTACTGAGCATGAGACTCTTATTCACGAGGTGGACATCCATCCGCTTTCCGGCGAGGTCCGCCATGCTGATTTTTATGTCATCGAAAAGGGCAAGAAGGTAGAGGTGTCTGTTCCGCTGACATTTGCCGGCATATCGCCAGCAGTCAAGGACAAGGCAGGTATTCTCGTCAAAGTTCATCGTGAGATTGAAATTGAGGCGGCTCCCCGTGATCTTCCACATGATCTTACCGTTGACATCTCGAAGCTTGTTGAGCTCACCGACGTTATCAAGGCAAAGGATTTGACCTTGCCAAAAGGCGTTGAGCTCAAGATCAATCCTGAGGAGGTTATCGCTTCCATTGCCGAAGCAAAGGAGGAAGTTGAGGAGGCTCCAGCAGCTATTGATATGTCAGCTATAGAGGTTGAGAAGAAGGGCAAGGAAGAAGTTGAAGGCGAAGCGGGAGCTGCTCCAGCTGCGGACGCAAAGGTTGATAAAAAGCCTGCCGAGAAGAAATAATTCATCATATCGTACGTTACTACAGAAGGCGCACATCGGTGCGCTTTTTGTTATACTTATCATACATGAAAACAACGTTCGCTATCCTTGCCATTGCTTTTTTCACGTTGGTTGTACCTCCTTCTTTGGCACATGCCCAAGTTCTTACGCCTGACCAAAAAGCCCAACTTGAGCGTGAATTGGCGCAGGTGGAAGCGGATCAAAAACAGGCAGAAAAGGACCTTGCATCCGCCCAAGGGCAGAGCTCGTCATTGCAAAAAGATATTTCAGTCTTATCGGCAAAAATCAAAGTCGCGCAGCTTAATATCAAGGCAAAGAATCTTCTGATTGAAAGTCTTGGCAAAGACATCAAAAATAAAGAGGTATATATCGGGAAACTGGAAGACCGCATTGATCGCGGACGGAATACGCTGGCGCAAATCATGCGCAAGACCAATGAGGCGGGAACATATACACTGCCCGAAATGCTGTTGTCGCAGACGACACTGACGGGATTTTTTACTGACCTTGATTCATTCCAATCAGTTCAAGCTGGTTTGAAGACAACCTTTGAGCAAATCCGTTCGGACAAGTCCGAGACTGAAGCGGAAAAAGATACGCTTGATAAGCGCAAAAATGCCGAGACGGATGCTCGCTACATCATTCAACAGGAGGAAAAAAGCATCAAAGCCAATGAGGCTGAAAAGCAGCGACTGCTGGCAGTTAGTAAAGGAAATGAAAAGGCCTATTCGGCTGTGCTCGCTGACAAACGTGCGCGTGCCGCACAGATACGTGCTGCCTTGTTCCAATTGCGCGATGCCAACCCAATTCCGTTTGGCGATGCACTCAAATATGCGCAGGCTGCCTCCGCGAAGACGGGAGTCAGACCGGCATTTGTACTGGCTATCTTGACCCAAGAGTCGTCATTGGGCGCCAATGTCGGGGCATGTTATTTGACCAATACTTCTACTGGTGAAGGCATCAGTAAAAAAACTGGTTCCTATGTCGCAAAAGTCATGAAGCCGGGGCGTGATGTGGAACCTTTTGTTGATATCGTGAAAAAACTGGGAGGAGATCCGATGAAGCAAGTCGTTTCATGTCCGCAATCAGTCGGCTGGGGCGGGGCCATGGGTCCTGCACAGTTCATCGCGTCGACATGGGTACTGTTCGAGAATCGCATTGCTGCAAACTTGGGTATTTCAGGTGTTCCTGATCCATGGAAT
>JAHFMB010000091.1 GCA_023269245.1 Candidatus Tayloriibacteriota bacterium | reverse complement strand
AACATGCCACTATAGTACTCTCCTCTAGTGCATTGATGAATATTGACATGAATCTATATTCGTGCTTATATATTATTAACTGCACTTTATGTGCTCAAAAAGCACAACAAACCACAACGCAAAGGACACCCGTGAATTTCAAAAACTCACGACTTAAAATTGCCTATTACTACGAGCAAGGAAGAGTGATGAATCCCCTGCAATGTGTCGCCTATCATATCTACGGCAGACAAATCGTCTTTACCGGCCTACACAACGGTGATGACGGTCCGCGCGGATCTACGATCAACTACGCAGAAGAGATCGTCCGAGCGATTGCTACGCAAGAAGGGATTAATGGACGCCGGTACACTTTCTACGATCTCCAAACGTGTCGCGGGTATGGTGGGCGTGGCGGAGAATATTACCGAGGAAGTTACTGCTTCAATGAGCTCGAGCTTTCCTGGCCACAACATGGCAACACACCCAATCGTGGCGTTAGATGGATTGAGGGTCATGCCAATGAGGAGGTTCTGGCTGATTTCGCAGAATTCATCTGGGAAGACCTGCCCGTCGGAACACCCGTAAACATTGCTGTTCGACGAGGTGGACTCAAGCCGTTACCGCCCGATCAAAAACTGTTGAGTACACACGCGTGACAACCACGCGTTCAGACACCCCGGAAACCGATTCCGGGGTGATTTTTATTTCTTGATTCTCCACATTCCTCTTTGCTATAATACTGCCACCTAGAAATTTTCCTCCTCATTGTTTAACAAGCGGCACTACTGCCGTATTTTTTGTATCTTATTATCAATATAACTTATTTCAATATGGACAAAACAAACGAACTCATACAGCTTATCGATTGGATGTCTACAAAATCTCGAATTCAACTTTCATCGCGGCAACTATTTCCGAAACGACGCGAAATATGGTGGGCATATCTCGGACAGAACATTGGCGCCGAAATCAATGGTAAAAATGAGCGATTCGAACGTCCCGTTCTAGTTATTGCTGTTTTTAATATAACAACATTGTTTGCGGCTCCCATAACAAGCACTCGAAGTAAACACCCATTTTTAATTGAATTCAATCATGAAGGTAAAAATGAGTCGGTAAATATTTTCCAATTACGCACGTTGAGCATCAAGAGGTTCGATCGAAAAATATCGGATATGTTGGAAACTGATTTTATGAAAGTCGTCGAGGCCATTCGCACACATGTGCTTCCCCAACAGACAGAATCCCCGCTATAGACGGGGATTCTTGGGCACTCCATCAAGTGGAGCAAATGGGTACGGTAAGACCTTTCGGCCAAACTTCCGCATTGCCTCTAAGGACAATGTAATGCGGTAATAGTAGCAAAAAATATGTGAAAGTCAAGCGCATCTATAGCTCAATTTTCACCCCTCCTCCACCATCGTTATCGCCTCCAACACCCACGAGCCGCGGAGTTTATCCTTCAGCGCCACAACCTCATCAAACGTCATCCAGCGAGCATCTATGATCTCGTGTTCCGGAAAAACCAATTCGCCTCCAATGATTTCAGCCTGATATGCGTGCTTGACCGCTTCTGTCGCTTCGTTCTGATAGATGCCGAGTTTCCTCAGGATCTTCACGTCATACCCAGATTCTTCCTTCGCTTCCTTAATTGCCGTTTTCTCAAGACTGTCACCAACATCAACTCTACCTGCCGGCAAATTCCATTGGCCATACACCGCGGGTTTTCTTTCTTGGATAAGCAGATACTTGCCGTCTTTTTTAATAACGACACCCGCAACCACAAGGGCTGAAACTACTGGTTTTTCCATACATTCATTCAATTGACAAAGTGTACAACACGAGTAGTATCTAGTCTAGTATACATACGCGATACACCTTCGCGTTGGAAAGAACTTATGAGCACTGAAAATAAGGCGGTATTATTCACCATGGAGGGACGTGAGCACATGCGTCGCCTTCTTCGACCCTCAAATCCCGATAGCCTGTTCATGGCCGAACGAGGGTTCCTGGACAATGAATGCGGGGCGGCTTTTACAGATTCGCAGGCCCTGGAACTCCTCACCGACAAACTGAAAAGTGAGTTGGCTCGCGCCCAGAGCCTCAACGATCTAACCGAGGTTCTTCTCGACCAACTGATCAGATCCCACGCTCAAAGTATTCAAGGCGGTGGACCGGGTGCCAACTTGAATCTATTCTTTGCCCGATTTGAAGCAATTTGGTCGGGACTGAAAACGACACGCATAGAAGCGGGCCGCAAACTTCCAGGCGAAAAATAGGAGCACCCAACCGCAATGGCAACGACAATTTTGAATCAATGCCGCCAGGAAACTTCCTGGCTTTTTTATATAAAAATGCGGCCAAGCTGGCCGCCACAGATCCACACACAACCTACGCCCGGATGATTCTGGTGCATTGTCTGTTACTACCATCAACAAACCATATTTCATTTGCGTGCATCGCTGGTTTGACTGATTCCAGACCACCATCGGCCGGACGAGGGACGAAACTCGGTAATTCCAGTTTGTGTTCCAAATTATAAATCGTAACAACAAAATCTGGATCCATGGCCTTCTTTTTGAACGAGAGAGAAATATCAACCGTATGACCGGGAAATATGAACTCAAGCATATTCTTCATGAAGGTCTCGATATTTTGTTGCCCGGAAATGGATACGATTGAAGATACTTCGACTGCCTTGCCCTCAAATGTTGACTGTAGAGCCTTCTTGAGACGTACCTCCTGTCTCCGATGGTAACTCCGCAAAGCTTTGCCTGTGCATTGAAAAAATCCCGTCTGGACAACAACAAGTTTATTCATGTGACACTTTTCCTTCCAGCCTTTAAACTACCTCACTACCGTGCCGCCGTCAAAGGACAATGTCATATGGTAATGATAGCAAAAAGTTGACAAAATCTAAATAAAATGTTAATAAGAACATCAGCTAGTGCAGGCAACCCAGATCGGCCGCAAGGCCTTTGAAAGGAACCATGAAAACATTTGGCAACATGATTACGGAAAACCTGCTTCGACGGCAGGATAAATTCAAAGAGGAGAATGCGAGATCGGTGGGTGCGGTGATATCCATGTTCGTGTGGAACGCCCTCCTCATCATCGCTCCGCCGCCCTACAGGGTGTGGGGAGTCATTTGGCCCCTTGTCGGCATCATCGTGCTGTACGCACGACTTGCCTCGGAGGCGCGAAAATTCGACTCCAGTATTTGGGCCGAGCTACTCCTCGCCTGGAAAGTGTGGACGGACGTACTTCTGGACATCTACTTTTATCCGTTCGGCATGGCGTTCAACCTAGTCACCAACACCGAGTGGCACTCGTTCCGGGACAGAATCCACGGAATGCATACCGACGAACTGTTCCAGCAAATCGGCCGCACAGATCGTGCCTACGACGCAGCGCAGAGGAAGTTCGGGTGTGACGTGATGGCGGCGCGTGAACAAAGCGAACAGCTTCAGGCAATGCCCGAGCAACTGATGGTCTCGGCAAAAACGAGTGCCGTCTGCGGAGCCACGGTCATGACCATGGCAACCAGTGCCGCTTCGGCGGCATCGCCGGTACCGGTCACACCTACGAACAACGTCAGCATTTCAGCCTCGGGTTGGATCACCGCCGTCGGAGACATTCCGGCAAAGGGAAAACCCGAACCGAGCCTTGAATACGCACGGGTGTTCCTGACCGTCTCGGATGACGCGCTCCACGCCAGCATCTTCACGGAACTAGCATTGGATGCGTTTCAGTACCAGAATCCGGATGTGCTCAAGCGGTACTACGCGACATTCAACCTCGGCAACAATACGTCAGTGTATGTGGGACGCATGTACGTCGCCGGTGGCTGGATGCTTCCG
>JAHFMB010000090.1 GCA_023269245.1 Candidatus Tayloriibacteriota bacterium | reverse complement strand
AGCTTTTTTACGAGCAAAATCAATGTCGGCACGGAGAGTCTGAAGCGGCACACGGCCCTTCTTGAGCTCTTCGCTTCGCGCAATCTCAGCACCACCGAGGCGGCCACCAAGACGTATGCGGATGCCTTGAACGTCCTTGTTTGCCATGACCTTTTCTATGGTCTGCTTCATGACACGGCGAAATGGAAGGCGCTTTTCGAGTGACTCGGCGATCATCATGCCCGCGATAGCGGCATTGGACTCAGGATTGCGGACTTCCTCGATATCAACTTTGAGCTCTTGGCCTTTCACTTCCGCTTTTGCCTCACGAATGATTTTTGATATCTTGTCGCGCAACTTGACGACACCATCACCGGCCTTGCCGATGAGCATGCCGGGGCGTGATGTTTTGATGACGACGCGTAGAACCTTTTGATTGCGTTCGATATCGATGCCTCCAATATAGTTTGAACGAAGTTCTTTTTGAAGAAATTCACGGACAGAAAGGTCAGCTTTGAGGGCTGTGCGGTATCCTTTGTCCATGCCAAACCAGCGACTCTTCCAATCACGGATGATGCCAAGGCGATGTGAATATGGGTGTACGGTGTGGGACATGGTAGTGATTATTTCTTTTTAGATGTTTTTGCGGCTGTTTTTGCTACAACTGCACGTGGCTCCAACACAACAAAAACATGGCTCGTCTTCTTTTTGATCGGATGAGCCGAACCGCGTGACACGGGCATCGAACGCTTCATGACAAGACCTTGGTCGACACGAATCTCCTTGACAAACAAGGTCTCGGCATCAATCTTGTGGTTGTGTGATGCGTTGGCAACAGCGGAATCAAGAAGTCCCATAATTGGGTGCTTGGCCTTTTTTGCTGCAGTAAGTAAAATAGTCTTGGCGACAGAAACTTTCTTGCCACGGATCATGTCAGCAACCAAACGGACTTTACGGGGGGATATACGGATGTTCTTGAGTGAGGCAGTAATCATGGGAGTGGATTATTTCTTTGGGGCCGCAGTCGTTGCTGCTTCCTTTGCTGACTTGGCCGCGGCAACCTCTGCCTCCTTTGCCTTCATTTCGAGTTCCTTCTGCATCTTACCTCCGTGGCGTACGAACTTGCGGGTAGGCGCAAATTCACCGAGGCGGTGTCCAACCATATCCTCGGTGACCAAAACTTCTATGTGTGCCCTGCCATTGTGTACGCCAAAAGTAAAACCGAGCATTTCCGGGGAAATTTGAGAACGACGTGACCAGGTCTTTATGACACCGGCTGTTGTAGCCTTCTTGCCTGCGATCTTCTTCAAAAGTCGCTCTTCAATATAGGGTCCTTTTTTAAGACTTCTTGCCATAAATAGAATAAAAGAAGCTCCACGGAGCTCGCCAAGCATACTATCAAAAGGACCCCGGTAAGTCAAGAAATACCTAAAGGTAAACTTGTACATGTTATACTTACTCCATCATTCCATGATCTCTATCGAAAATGCTCTGCATGAATTCAGTGTGATCGGTCTCCCCGGGACCATTCTTGCTGTTTCGGTCGCTATCTTGGTAATCGCGATTATAAGTGCCCTGTGGCGCACACTCGCTCGCAACGAGAAACTTAAATATGAATTCATTACGATTATCGCGCACAAATTTCGCACGCCTTTGACCCATATAAAATGGACATCCGATGAGCTTATCAAAAACGAACAAGATGCCTACAAAAAACAATCGCTTACCGACATCCAGCAGTCAAATGAAAAGCTCATCAAACTTACAAATACACTTCTCGAGTTAACTGATACCTCAAGTTCGGCTGCTTCGACGTATACGTTTGAACGAGTTGCTCTCTGCGATTTCACTCGTGATATCGGAGCGACTTTCAAAGATCTATTTCATGAAAAAAATGTATTCTTTTCCGTGCAGTGCCCACCAGAACCATTGTATGTGAAGATTGACAGGCAGCGCATGGAATTCGTCATTCAAACCATACTTGAAAACGCAGTCAACTACAGTTCTCCCGGACAGACAGTCGAAGTCAAGATTGCACGAAATGGCAGACAAAACGAGATATCAGTCATCGATCACGGGATCGGCATCGAACCTCAAGATATGCCGCACATGTTCACCAAATTCTTCCGAACAAAAAATGCCCAAGCTATGGACACCGAAGGTTTTGGCGTGGGGTTATATCTTGCGCAATCCATCGCACGCAGACATCGAGGCCACATATCCGTTCATTCAGATGGTCCTGGCAAAGGATCGACATTCGTACTATCGCTCAAGAAGGTACACTGAGCGCTACTTTAGACCTGCGGACCGTCAATAACTCTCAGGAATACGTAGTCAAAAATCTTTTTGGTTGTCTTTATGATAAATGTAAGCACAAGAATTAGTATAACAAAAAGAGGACAACATGTCCTCTTTTTGGATTGGAAATTGATATACTATTGGGTTGCTTTGACCTTTTTCTTGCCAACCTGACGGCGTGCAACAATAAAGACATTCGAGTATTTCTTTGGGGTGCGTGTCTTCTGACCCTTTCCGGCCGGCTTACCCCAGCGAGTCTTGAGACGTCGCAGACCTCTTCCCTGGCGCTGTTCACCACCACCATATGGGTGATCGACTGGGTTCTGAGCTGTACCACGGACTGTTGGGCGAATACCCATCCAGCGTGAGCGGCCCGCCTTGCCGATATTGACGAGACGATTTTCTTCGTTTGAGACCGCACCGACTGATGCCCATGCACTCTCGTGGACTTTGCGAACTTCACTCGATGGCATCTTGATGTGCGTATAGCTCGCATCGTTGGCGATAACCTGAGCAAATGAACCAGCGGAACGAACGAGTTTGGCACCACTACCTGGCTTGATCTCAATGTTATACACAAACGTACCGACAGGGATATTTTTGAGTGGGAGACGATTGCCGGTCTGGATTGGAGCCTTTTCTGAAACGATAAATGAATTGCCGACCTTCATTGTCTTTGGCAACAGGACATAACGCTTGGTACCATCCTTGTAATTGACGAGACCAATGTAGCCAGTGCGGAATGGATCATACTCAACAGTCTTCACTGTCGCGATCATGTCCTTCTTGTCATACATGAAATCAATAATACGGTAAAGTTTTTTGTGGCCTCCACCCTTGTGACGTACCGTGATGCGGCCAAATGCGTTGCGTCCCATGTCACGCTTGAAACCAACCGTCAGCGGCTTGTACGGCTCTGAGGTCGTAAGGTACTGCTTGAACGGCAATACGGTCATGTGACGGCGAGATTTGGATGTGGGACGGAATGATTTCATGTTAATACATTAAATAATTATACAAAATCGATTGTATCTCCTTTCTTCAAGGTCACCAACGCCTTGCGAATACCGGATACCGTACCGCGCCGGCCGCGGACAAAGACTTTCTTTGCTGGTGAATTGATGATGGCAATCTTGGTTGGAATCACTTTGTAGAGAGCTTTGACCGCGCTCGCAATGGCATTTCTGTTGGCATCACCTACAACTTCAAAGGTGTATACACCACCCTGGCTCAAGAGGCCTGACTTTTCGGTCACCCGTGGGCGGAGAATTGCGCTCGCGTACGAACCGACAACAACAGGAACTGCTGGAACAGCGACTGCCTTTTCTATCTTTGGCGCTTTTACTGCCTTTGGCTTGCCTGCCGCAGCATTGACTGCTTTTACAGGAGCGTCAACCGTTTCTGTTTTCTTTTTTGATCCAAATAAAGCCATAGTAGTGATTATTCTCCCTTTGCCTTAGCTGATAATGCCTTGAGTGATTCTGTCGGATTTGTGACGATAAGGTATGTGTGATTGAGGACAGAAACCGGATTGACGTTGCGGAACTCTTCGACATCTACGCTACCAATATTACGGAAGCTCTTGTCGATGGCACCCACCTTTTTGTCGAGAGCAATGATAGCGGCATTGGT
>JAHFMB010000010.1 GCA_023269245.1 Candidatus Tayloriibacteriota bacterium | reverse complement strand
AGAACCGCACGCCCGCTTTGCCATTGTCTCTTCATCCTTTGCCGCTTTCTTTCTATGGATGATGTCAGTCTTCTCAGTCCCGTCCCATGTCATTATCCTGTACACATATGTTGTAACAGCCATTGCCATCGCAAGCATCGTCAGATACGGCATTCTACCACCATATAGTATTGCACCTCGTGTCGGACAAAAATCGAGGGGCGTCCTATCGGCCGCAACGCTTGTCCTTGTTGTCGTAGCCATTCTGTGGGGGGTTGTGTATATCAAGGATGCAACAGCACTTGCGTACTTTGGTTCCGGCGTAAAGGCCTTGACGGTTGGCAACGATCCTGAATCAGCTGATGCGGCGTTTGCCCGCGCGTATTCACTCAACACATCTGATGTATATCTGCAGGCGCGTGCCGAAGCAGGCATCGCCCAAGCAACCAAACTGGCGTCAACAGTAACCTCAAATTCACCGGCATCGACATCCCAAGTTGTGCTCACTTCTATCTACGATATCATCAACAAGTCAGTCGCTTACTCACAGTCCGCTATCGCATATGATCCAACCAATTACTATAACTTCGTATCCGAAGCTCGCGTTTCAGAATTTGCGGCAAATATCCGCATGGACAAAGCGTATGACAACGCAGTCAACTCATATACTGAAGCTATCAAGAGGAACCCGCTCAACCCTACGTTGTATTTGAATCTTGCACAGCTTCAGGCTTCACAGAACAAGCTTGATGACGCGCTCAAGACGCTCGGCGCGGCTCTCCAGGTCAAAAACAACTATCTTGATGCCATCTTCCTTCTCTCCCAAGTAACCGCAGCACAAGGAAATCTCCGTGATGCCATCATTGCCGCTCAAGTTGCGACGCAGCTCAATCCGCAAAATTCAATCCTCTTCTTCCAGCTTGGACTCCTCCAGTACAACAACAAGGATTATGCTTCTGCCGCCAAGGCGCTTGCGACCGCAGTCCAGCTTCAGCCTGACTATGCCAACGCGCAGTACTTCCTCGGTCTCTCGTATGCCCGCCTCAACGACACGACGAACGCTATCACCCAGTTTACACGGCTGGCGCAGACGAATCCCGACAATCAAGAAATATCATTTATTCTGAATAACTTACAAGCAGGCAAGTCGCCGTTCGCGGATGCAAAACCACCGGTTACTCCAGCCCCGGAAAAACGTTCATCGCTCCCGATAAAAGAAAAGAAAAAATAACCGCTTCGTGTCAAGCGAGATCATATGGTAAAGAGGTTATTCTCAGTCATTGGAAAAGAGATACGCGGCCTTCATGAGGCTGCGTATCTTCTAGCCGGGTTCGCTTTTTTGTCGCAGCTGCTTGCGCTGGTGCGCGACAAGCTGTTGGCATATAGTTTTGGTGCCGGCCACGCCCTCGATGTGTACTATTCCGCCTTCCGTATCCCGGACTTGATTTTTGTGTCAGTCGGATCCCTCGTGTCGGCATCCATCCTACTGCCTTTTTTCGTCGAGCGTTTCAGCAAAAGCTCCGCGGAGGGTAAGAAGTTTTCCGATTCCATCTTTACTGTTTTTTTTGCCGCAATCATAGTCACGAGCGTTGTCGCGTATATTTTGGTTCCTTACATCATCCCGGTGCTTTTGCCGGGGTTTGCCGACGACCCGTCGCTTCCTGACCTCATACTATCGTCGCGTATCATGTTGTTGTCGCCGTTCCTGCTCGGCCTCTCGAATCTTTTTTCGAGCGTTACGCAGATGCACCGGCGTTTCTTGGTGTATGCCGCAAGCCCGCTTTTTTACAACATAAGCATCATTGTCGGCATTGTGGCATTTTATCCAATGTTCGGCATTTCTGGCTTGGCGATCGGTGTTGCCTTGGGAGCTCTTCTTCACATGGCTATTCAAATCCCGTTTATGGCGCAGACGAAGTTACTGCCAAAGTTTACGGTACATATTGATTGGGTTCATATCAAGAAAGCGATTCTGTTGTCGTTGCCGCGTACGGTCACGATGTCGGCCAATCAACTCGCGACATTTTTCTTGACGGCGCTGGCATCGCTTATGAGCAAGGGGTCCATCGCGGTCTTTACTCTCTCATTTAACCTTCAATCAGTTCCGCTCACCATCATCGCTTCGAGCTATTCGTCGGCAGTGTTTCCCGAGCTTTCGCAGCTATATGTGCAAGGAAAAACAAAGGAATTTTTGGAAAAAATGATTGCCGCGGCGCGCCACATTATTTTTTGGTCGACGCCAATCATGGTCTTGTTTATCGTGCTCCGCGCGCAAATAGTGCGCACAGTTCTCGGTGCCGGGGCTTTTGATTGGGCTGATACGCGACTCACTGCCGCCTCACTGGCACTCTTTATGATCTCCGTTGTCGGCCAGGGCCTCATCGTCCTGTTTGTCCGTGCGTTCTATGCTGAAGGTAAAACCACCAAGCCGCTGCTCATCAATATCATATCAGCGATCTGCATTGTCGTATTTGGATATCTTCTTACCAAGGCATTTTTTGCGTTTCCGCTTGCGCGCCTATTTCTTGAGGAGTTACTCAAGGTTACGGGCCAGCCCGGCACCAGTTCATTGGTGCTTGCGTTGGCGTATTCGATTGGCATTGCGCTGAATACAGTCTTGCATTGGTGGATGTTCGCCAAGAAATTCAAAGGTTTCACTAAGCCGGTTTTGTCGACATTTTTCCATGCATTTTCCGCTTCGGTCATCATGGGATATGTGGCGTTCATCGGGCTGCGCCTTTTCTCGATGGTATTTCCACTGACGAAGGTGTGGGGAGTCTTTCTCCAAGGGTTGTGTGCCGGCATTATCGGGTTAGTCGCCGGGGTGGTTGTGCTCATTCTTCTCAAGAATAACGAGCTGCAGGAAGTTTGGACGACCCTGCATCGCAAGATTTGGAAGGCAAGTGTGCCTCCGGCTGAAGTGGAGCATATGTAGGTTTTCTGCTATATTCACTAGGCAATGAATCCTGCCCATATCCGCAATTTCTCTATTATCGCCCATATAGACCACGGCAAGTCCACACTTGCCGATCGTTTGCTTGAAATCACTGGGACTATTGAAAAGCGTAAAATGCAGGAGCAGGTTCTCGATAGTATGGAACTGGAGCGCGAAAGGGGAATTACTATCAAGATGCAACCGGTGCGCATGTCATGGCGTGCTAATAACGAGGAATACATCTTGAATCTCATCGACACGCCGGGTCACATCGACTTTTCATATGAAGTCTCTCGTTCCCTCAAGGCTGTTGAGGGCTCAATCCTTCTTGTTGACGCAACACAAGGTGTTCAGGCGCAGACGCTTACCACACTCAATATGGCACGCGAAGCTGGTCTTACCATTATCCCGACAGTGAGTAAGATCGACTCGCCACTGGCGCGCACGGATGAGGTTATTGCGGAGGTATGCCAACTACTCGAATGCTCACCAGAAGATGTTCTCAAGGTTTCTGGTAGAACAGGTGAGGGGGTCGAACATCTCTTGAACGAAGTCATCCGCCGCGTTCCGGCACCAAGTTCTCCTGATGTAACCGACGAATTTCGTTCCATTATTTTTGATTTTCAATATTCAAACCACACGGGCGTTATCGTCTATACTCGTGTGATGAACGGTACTGTAAGCCGGCATAATAAGGTGAAATTTAAGATTGCCGACAAAGTATTCGAGCCTATTGAGGTTGGCATTTTTGCTCCCGATAATACGCCGACAGATTCAATCAGTGCTGGTGAAATTGGCTATATTGTGACGGGGATAAAAGAGCCAGGCATTGCATCGGTCGGTGATACTATTGCTTCGCTCAAGGATACCTTGCCGCCGTTGGCAGGGTACAAGAGTCCACGTCCAGTGGTGTGGGCTTCCTTATATCCTGAAAGCCAGGATGATCTCGCCTTACTGCGCCAAGCCCTTGGCCGTCTTCGCTTGTCGGATTCCTCATTTACCTATGAAGAAGAGGCCTCAGGGACGCTTGGAAAAGGCTATCGCTGTGGATTCCTCGGCATGTTGCACCTTGAGATCATCACCGAACGCCTGCGCCGCGAGTTCAATCTCAATTTGGTGGTAACTCACCCAAGCATTACGTATTCCGTTGAGCTTAAAAATGGTAAAAAAATGACGGTGTATTCGCCGTCGTTATTTCCGGACGAGCATGACGTGGCCAATGTATCTGAGCCGATTGTAACTATGAAAATCATTACACCTCCCGCATATTTGAGTGGTTTGATGAAGTCTCTGTATGACCACGAAGCTGAGGTTATTGGCACGGAAAACTTCGGCGACAATCGCACCATGCTTACCATGCGTATGCCGCTCCGCGAGTTGATGCGCAACTTTTTTGATGAGGTTAAGAGTGTTTCGTCAGGATATGCTTCTATTTCATATGATATTACTGAGAATCGTCCGGCCGACGTGGTCCGTATGGACATCCTCGTTGCGGATGAACCCGTTCCTGCATTTGCTCGTGTCGTCTCGCGTCGCCGTGTTGAACAGGATGCCGAGACCGCAGTCGAAAAACTCTACGAAATTATGCCGCGCGAGCTGTTTACCTACAAGATCCAATCCAAGGCGCTCGGACGCATTATTTCCTCACGTTCTATTTCAGGCAAGAAGAAAGATGCTGCGGGCACACTCTCGGGCGGTGATATTACCCGCAAAATGAAGTTGCGCGAAAAGCAAAAAGAAGGGCGAAAACGACTCAAGGAGCATGGTACGGTGACCATACCTCAGGATGTGTTCGTCAAGATGATGAGGGCGGGAGAGTAGGTTGACGGAAGTGCATATTCGTGATAATTTCCTTCTTAGATAATGACGGTCAACCCCGGAAGGAATCACATGAGCCTTTTTAAAACTGTTTGGTCGGCAATTACCGACCTTGGAAAGCCTGACATTCGTCGTACTGACATGGGACCAGTGGTCTCACAAGTGAAACCTCAATCACCCACTGCACCCCAGCCCGCTTCACGTGCCGAGGTTAAACCAGCTCCTCCGCTTCGCAAGGTTATCATCCAGACGAGTGAAAGTTTTGCAGACAAACTGCGGGACGCTACTTCGATCGAGGAATGCCTTGCGCTGTACCAAAGCGAGACCGAAGGGAGCGCCAACGAGACATTAGCCGCTTCGAAGCTCGCGAAATTGGCGGTTGATTCTGATGACTGGCTCGCCATCTTTGATGGAACTGCGGTTGGCAGCCCCTTGGCAAAACAGGCGGTTGAACGTCTGTTGGCACTCGCCACGAGCTATGATGTCGCGGAGACACTTAGTGATCGGTTCGAGTCGGACAAGGCTCTTGCTGAAGAACTTCAGAAGGCTGTCGCGGCGATGAGTCGCTATGCCACTGACTTCAGTCATTGGGTCAAGATTTATCGTTTGGCCCAGAGGCAATCGGACCCCGAGAAGCTCGCCTTTGCAAAGATTTGCGAGCTGGCTTCTGACTCCAGTGAGTGGGACGAGGCTGTGACGGATTTGCCTGATGGAGATCCGTTGTATGCCAAAGCGCTCGAATGGCGCCTCGGTAAATCAACAACACTGGACGAATTCGAGAGTCTGTTCGACGAACTCGAATCGGACAGCCCGTTCATCGCCGGCGTCGTCGAGAAGGCCTCAAAGTGCGATGAACCGTGCGAGAAGTGGATCGAAATGTACGCTGGTCGCTCGGACCTCAACGACTTTTCGAACATGCTCCTCGATCGGGCGATTGCTTTGGCAAAGACACCTGATCACTGGGTCAGTCTGGTTGAGGCCACTGATAACTCTCACGACGATGATACGAAGGAAGCCCTCGAGGCTATCGAGAAAGTCGTCTTCACTGAAGAGCAGTGGGCTGAGATTCGTGACGGGACGCAGGTGGATGCGCTCGAAAACATTGCGTTCATCCATCTCATCCGTGCCAAAAAGACGGTTGACGGAGCACTCGAGCTCTATCTGGACTACCAGGATAATTACTCGACGGATTCTGATGTCCTCGACAAGATGTTCGAGCATATCTTCTCCCTGGCCACTCCCAGCGAGGTCAAGATAATCGCTCGGTTGACAGGTGATGATGACCTTCGTACAGCGGCAGAAAGCCGTCTTGCCGCAAACTGAATGAGCGATTCAAGAGCCGTTCGGGGACCTCCCGGACGGCGCTTTTTTATAAAAAAATAGGGCCACATAATTGGGAGAATTACTATTGACAAATCATGGATTGTATGCATAATAATGCGCAGAAGTGTTCGGGGTTCTTTGACACTCTGGAACACAAAACAACGCAACAATTCAATCAAGCAGATCGGAACAACTATGAACACACTCCAGTCGATATTCCAATCAACTCAGATGATTGTCTATCTGAGCATTGCCGGGATGGCAATGTTGTTTCTCCTTGTCAGCTTCTTCTTCGGAGGAGGGCATGATCATGACGGGGAAGTTGCAGATCACGACCATGACCACGATCACGACGCGGGCGGTGCGCACAGCTACTCGACGGTGAGTGTTTTCTCGCCGAAAGTGCTGTGTATCTTCCTGCTCGCCTTTGGATCTGGTGGTGCAGTTGCAAGCGTATATGGCGCACGGCCTCATTGGAGCGTCGTCATTGCGCTTCTCAGTGGTTTCGCTGTGGGCGCAGTTGCGCTCTATAGTCTGCGGTTACTCTACAGTCAGCAGGCCAATTCGTTGGTCACCAATGCTGATATTGTCGGAGCCGTCGGACAAGTAACCACGCGGATTCCTTCCGGCGGTGTTGGTGAAATCACCTTTGTCGCGGCACGTCAGTCGACGACTCGACTGGCACGCATGGCGAACGGTGGTGAACTCCCCGCAGGCAGGCAGGCAAAAATCATGGCCGTGTCGGGTGACGCCTTGTTGGTGGAACCGGTGGCCTGAGCAGAAAAACGCAAAACCAAACAGCAAGAAACAGAAAAACAAGACAAGGGAAATCGAAATCCATGAATACAATAATGCTCGCAGCTTTTGATGTAAATCCGAAGCTGCTGTCCATTCCGATAGCCGCGATCTTCATTGTGATCGCAGTCTCACTCATCATCCGGTTCGTGGCCACACGCTATGTGAAGGTCGGCCCGGACGAAATCGCCGTGTTCTCAGGACGCAAGTACAAGTTCAAGGCGGCCGACGGCAGTACGCAAACCCGCGGATTCTTCATCCTCCAGGGCGGCGGCAAGATCCTTCTTCCCATCGTGGAAAAGGTCGAGATCATCAAGATCGCCGCTTTCCAGGTGGAAGTTGGTGAGACCAACATCCCCAATGCGGACAGCGTCGGCGTTGACATCAAAGGAGTGGCTACCTGCCGTCTTTCGACGGCGGAAGAGGATTTGGGTAACGCAGTTACCAACTTCCTCAACAAAACTCCCGAGGAACGCCTCGAGTTCATTCAGAACATCCTCAAGGGTCACGTCCGTTCGATTACTGGTAACCTTACCATTGACCAGTTGCTCCGCGAACGCCAGAAGCTCAATGAGCAGGTGATCAAGGAATCAACGCCGGAATGCAAACGCATCGGCATTGAAGTCATCAACTTGGTCATTCAGGACGTCCGCGACCAGCTCGGTTACATCGCATCCCTTGGCAAGCAGAAAGTGGCCGAGGCTCTGCGTGACTCCGAAATTGCTGTCGCGTTGGCGAACAAGGAAACCGCCGTCAAAACAAGCGGCGCCCAGCGTGAAGCGGCCGAAGCTACCGCTCAAAACGAGGCCAAGATTGCTGAAGCCAAAAAGGATCGCGACGTCAAAATCGCGGAGTTCAGCCAGCAAACTGAGGCCAAGCGAGCGATTGCTGAGACGGCCTTTGCCATCGCGAAAGCAGAGCAGGACCAAAAGTTGAAGGTCGCCGAAGCTGATCGTGACGGTGCCGAGAAGCAGGCTCAAACCAGGGTCCAAGAATTGGAAGCGCTCCGCAGGACCAAGGAGCTTGAAGCCACGCAGATCACCAAGGCGCAAGCCGATCAAAGGTCGGCCGTCATTAATGCCGAAGCGGCCAAGCAAGTCGCGGAACTCAACGCGAGCACTGCCCGCATCAAGGCGGAGGGTGACAAGAACGCAATGATCCAAACCGGCGAAGGTGAAGCCCAGAAGAAGAAGATTGTCGCAACGGCTGAAGCTGAAGCCACACGTGCCACATTGACCGCGAAGGCGGACGGTGACAAGGCGGTGTTGCTGGCCAAGGCAGAAGGCGACAAAGCGAATCTGTTGGCGCAAGCCGCAGGTGAGCAAGCCAGGTTGGCAGCGACGGCGGAAGGCACACGGCTACAACTCAATGCCCAAGCTGAAGGCAAGCAGAAACAACTGCTGGCCGAGGCCGAAGGTACGGAGAAACTTGCCGAAGCTCTGCAAAAGTTGTCCGAGCAGGGCAAGCTCATCCTCATCCTCGATCGTCTGCCGGGTCTTCTGGACCATGGCGGCGAAGCTGGTGCGAAAATCGCGAAGGCGATCTTCGAGCCTATCGCCGAAGGCGTGTCCAAGATTGGCAATGTTACCATCACCGACCTCGGCGGCGGCGACACGGCCAAGACGGGCATTGCGGCGATCGGCGGGTTGGTCCCGCAGATTCTGACGGACTTTCTTGCGCAGCTCAAACTGCGTGGGGTGGACGTCTCGAAGCTGATGGACCTGATCAAGGTCAATCCGCAAGGTCTGATGGGTATGATCGGGGCACTTGTCCCACCCACAGCACCTACTGCGGCTCCGGCCGCGTCGAGCCCGGCTCCGAGTGAGCCCAAGGCGTAACTCGTTCCAGGGTCGTTAGAAACCAAAAGCCGGCTGCACGCAAGTGCGGCCGGCATTTATTTTTATTTGATAAATAATCTAAGCTTATCTCCAAACCGGAACATATAGCAAAACCATGCTGATGATGATCAAAACACCCACGACGATCATCAATCGGCGCATGAATTTCTGTGAACTTTGATGAAATAACATAGTGAATCTAGTATACTGTGAAGTATGAAATACAGCAACACATCGTTGTGGCGTCGCTTCATTTCCTCTCCATTTGCCGTCATTGTTCTTGCGGTTGCTGTTTTTATCTTGGCGAGGGCGGCCATCAACATTCAAGGAAAAGTACAGGTGAGTGCCGCTAAACTCGAACAGGCCCAGGCTGAATATGCACGCCTTGTGCAGCGCCAGCAAGATATTGCGCGCCGCGTCGATTATCTCTCGACCGATCAGGGTGTGGAGGCCGAGATTCGTACCAAATATCATGCAGTCAAGGATGGTGAGCGGGTTGCCGTTATCGTCGACAGTTCCCAGTCTGCCAACGTGCGCCAGTCAGCAACAGGGATCGCAACATCAACCCCAGGGTTCTGGCGCCGCTTGTTGCGCGCAATCGGACTCTGAGTGTAAGATGGTGTGCATTGCGGGTATGGTTTAGTGGCAGAATGCGGCCTTCCCAAGGCTGAGACGCGAGTTCGATTCTCGCTACCCGCACCAAACGGACAGTGTGCTATAATCGTTACCATTAATAACCCTATACTCATATGAATTACTATACTGGTGCGTGGAAGAAGTACGTTACGTTTAGTGGGCGCGCTCGACGAAAAGAGTATTGGATGTTCGTACTTATCAACCTTATTGCGGCTATCATCGCCAGCATTATTGATAATATACTCGGAACATCGTTTATCTCTCCGCTCTACGGTCTTGCGGTATTGCTCCCAAGTTTGGCAATATTATCGCGCCGCCTTCATGATACCGACCGAAGCGCTTGGTGGATACTCATCGCTCTGATTCCTATTATTGGTCAGATTGTTCTCATTATTTTTGCGATTTTCGATAGTCAGCCGGGGCAGAATAAGTACGGTCCAAACCCGAAAGAGGGGATACCGAGCGGACAGCCGGTACAGTAACACGCCACATGCAAAAATAGAGGGATGGTATCTCACCGTCCCTCTATTTTTGTGGAATTAAATTCCCAAACTTGTCCTCAATCTTTCCTCGTCAAATCCGATGACCACTTCATTGCCGGTGTCGATGACCGGCACGCCCATTTGCCCAGTCTTTTCAATCATCTCGCGGCGCTTTTCAAGGTCGGTGGCAACATTATGCTCGGTGTACGCGACACCATTGGCCTTGAAGAAGTTTTTTGCCATATTGCAATAGACGCAGGTCGGCGTAGAGTATATGGTCACGTTCTTCATATGATTATAGTATGTAAATTAAGATTAATAGTATCAACCAGTTGTAAGTTTCTATTGTAACAATTCTGTGCCCGGATGCAACTCGCAACACTTCCAGTTATCGTCGCATGACCGCAATATGCTATACTGGCTCGTGTACTATTATGTCCTACGTCCACCTATTCTCGGCTTTTACCAGCCATCTTGAGGCTATTGTGACCCAAGGAGGATATGTCTTTCTGTTCATAACGACGCTTCTTGAAGGTATACCTCTAGTCGGCATGCTTGTCCCCGGACATGTGACGATCATTATCGCCGGGTTTTTGGGCAATGTTGGGGTTTTGAATATTTATTGGGTGGCGGCCATTGCGCTTGTCGGAGCTATTGCCGGCGATTGCGTTGGTTTCTATCTAGGCCGTCATTACGGCATAGCTTTTATCGACCGTCTGAGGCCCTATTTTTTTATTACCCAAGCGCATATTGAGAAGGCCCAGACTCTTCTTTCAAAGCATACCGGCAAAGCCATGATCATTGGCCGCTTCAGTCCGGTGACCCGAGCACTCATGCCTTTTTTGGTTGGAAGTAGTCAGACGCCATCAGGCAGGTTCTGGCTATTCAACGTGATTGGCGGCATTGCATGGACGGGTACCTCGCTGTTTGTTGGATATGTATTTGGGGAAGGGTATGGTGCCGCCGCTGAGTACCTCGGCACGTTCACTATCTTCGCAGTCATTGCATCATTGGTCATTATCTGGGGCTATTATTTCATTAATGTCCGATTCCATATTTTCAAAAAATACGAGCTCATTGTACTTATCTTGAACCTTGTTGCCCTTTATTTTCTCTCAAAGACCATACAAGATGCCTGGGCAGCTCATTCCTTTATGGCGAACTTTGACGTCTACATTAACGGATTCATTGAGGCATTCAATCAGACGCATCATATTGTGCGACCCGTGGCGCTGTGGGTGACCAATCTCGGCAGTACGGCAATCATGGCTGGACTCGGCATCGTGGGGGCGATTGCTCTTGCCATACGCGGCCGTTGGCGCTCGGTCGCCATCATGATTCTGTCGCTCGGCTCTACTGCGTTTGCATTGGGGACCCTCAAAGAATTTTTTCTGCGCGCACGCCCGTTGAACGCGCTCGTGACGGGGCTTGCTGACCCAAGTTTTCCGAGCGGCCATGCGGGTATGGCGGCAGCGTTTTTCGTCATCATTGCATACCTATTGATCCGCCGGATCAAATCGGTGGTTGCACGTGAGATTATGATTGTCATCTGCGTCCTGGCAACACTGACCATCGGATTGAGCCGCATCGTGCTCAATGTTCATTGGGCATCAGATGTCATCGCGGGGTGGGCGCTGGGAGTGTTCCTGGCGACTGCGTCAATACTTTTGGTACGATACGTAACCGTTCTTGTTATCAAAAAGGGTTCCAACGAAAAATAGCCCGCAGGCTATTTTTTCTTTTCAATCAAGCTGTTACCGACCATACTTTTTGCTTTGGTAAGATCAAGTAGATCGAGAATAGTGGGTGCAATATCGAACAGTGCACCATTGCGTATGCTGTAATTGTGGCTCGTGATAATGCAGGGGACAGGGCTTGTGGTATGAGCCGTATGCTTTGTTTTTGTTATTGGATCAATATTGATTTCAGCATTACCATGGTCTGCGATAATAATGGCAATTCCGGCTTTTTTCTCGATATGTTCAATGACTCGTTGTAACTGGGCGTCAACTACTTCAATCGCCTTAATGATCGCGGGGACGTTGGCGGTGTGTCCGACCATATCTGGATTGGCAAAATTAACAAATATGAAATTGGTGCCTTTGTTGACTTGATCTATCACAGCATCAGCAATATTTTCTGCACGCATCTCAGGAGCTTCGTCGTGAGTTTTTATATCTTTTCGACTCGGAATGAGAATGTCGGTTTCTTTATCAAATTGCGCCTCACGACCGCCATTTAGGAAATAGGTGGCGTGTGCAAATTTTTCTGTCTCCGCAATACGAGCTTGCGACAATCCAGCGTTCGCAACTTCTTGTCCGATCGATGTTTCTATCTTGAATGGAGGAAAGGCGATAGGACAGGTAAAATCAACACAATATTCAGTCAACGTAACAAACAATATATTTTTCGAAGAGGGGAGTTTGAGCATTTTTTCTGAAAGCATGCGCGCTCGATCGGCACGGAAGTTGAAGAAGAATACCGCATCATTTTCTTCGATTGCACACCCGGTACCCTCTGGTGTGGCACAGACGGTCGGTGGCAAGAGCTCATCACGTTCACCTTTTTTGTATTGCTCAGAAAGGTATTCAGAAGGCTTTATTTCGCAGACATTACCCTTACATTCAAACATTGCCTGTTCGGTCTTGGCGAGGCGGTCCCAATTGTTGTCGCGATCCATGGCATAGTAACGTCCTGAAATGGTGGCAATGAAGAAACGCGGATGTTTCTTGTCTTCATTCAAAATATCAAGTACTGCCTCGAGCTCTTTGACATATGCAGAAGCACTTTGTGGGGCAGTGTCTCGTCCATCAGTAAAGACATGGATGGCAATTTTGGGAACCTGGTGTTTTTTTGCCAGTCGCAAAAAAGCATACAGATGGTTTTGATGGCTGTGAACTCCTCCCGGACTGACAAGACCTTGAACATGAAGAGTCGAGTTATTCTTTTTGACGTGGTCAAAGAGAGATAGAAATGCGGGATTGGTGTCGAAGCTACCATCGGCAATTGCTTTGTCGATGCGCACCAAATCCGTATCAGCAGGCCGGCCGGCACCGATAGTCATGTGACCTACTTCACTGTTGCCCATCTGTCCTTCAGGTAGCCCGACTGCGTCACCCGATGCTTTGAGAAGGGAGTGTGGGTAGGTCTTCCAGAGATGGTCAAAAAACGGCTTTTTGGCCGCGGCGATGGCATTGTCTTGGGTGTCTTCTCGGTAGCCCCAACCATCAAGCACTATAAGGGTGACTGATATGCTCATGGGCTAATGTTAGCATGATTTTTCCTATATTTTAAGCCACAAAAACACTTGACTATATTCCAATTATGGTGTATAAACAGGGCAGAATAGCTGCCGAACTATTTTACGGATGGTATGAAGGATCTTACTGGCTGCCCGCTAGACTAGATGGCCGCAAGCCCATACTCCGTCAACAAGGCGATTGAAAATGAAAGTTGATAATAAGCTCGAAGCTGCCCGGCTGATTGCCGAGTCGCTCACTTGGGAACGTGTCTCAAAGTGGGAATACAAACACCTCAAAATTGGGAATGGACTTTCGCTTCGCGAAGCGCTTGCCATTTTGGAAATGAGTGAAAAAAAGATTCGTTGGAATGGATTAATCTATCCGGTCGCGTTTGTGCTTATGCCATTCTCAATGGTGATGAGTATTTTGCTGTACCAACTGTGTGCCAGGCATCCCATCAGCATGAATGTTGCCGCAGGTGTCAGCCTCACGACAGTTGTGGCATGGGTACTGTTTGCCATATGGGCCGGCTCCAGATACAAAGTTCCCGCTGACAAAATCGAAGCGGCGCATGTGGTCATCCATTCGTTCCTCGCCCATGCCGATGGTCTCAACCCGCTGGTGTTTGGAGAAGCTGATCTTGTGCTCCGGCGCTCGGTTTGTGAACCGGCCGAGGCCAGGAAACATCTCGCGTCGCTCGCGCTGTATCTCAAAACCGATCAAGGGTATTTTGATGCGGCGAAGAGAGAGCCGGGACGCAACGTTGAACGTATGCGTCAGGTAGTTAGCAGTCTCGGCTTCCGCGAAGCACAGTTTGCAGCCGCCCTGAGAAGCCACGTCGACTCATTTGAGATTCTTAAGGTCACACGGGAGGAGCTTTTCCATGATGTCGAGGAGGCGCAGCGCGCGCACGCAGCAAGATGTGGCGCCTGATTCACTTTTGGGATTGAATGCAATCTCGGCCCTGTAGCAATGCAGGGCTTCTTTTTTTGTAAAAAATATGACGTAATGTTTGGCCACATTAGACCACGTCGCAGAACCTCGGCTTCTAGCCATTATTGCATCCTAGATTTTGACGAGCAGTCAACTTGCTGACGCAACAGAGAAGCGGCTTGCGCTGACGGTATAATACTCCGGCGAGACATAACCCCCTCGCATAACTACTATGGCAAAAGACAAGCCACAACAGCCAGCTCCTGCAGCTCCTACGCAGCAGCCGACAAATCCTCCACAGGCGTAGTTTGCGGGAGGAACACAAGAGGGCCCCTCACGGGGCTTTCTTTGTGGCTGGATGTATTATGGTAGTTCAATATAGTATTCCATACGCAACACTACCCGCCAAAGCGGGTAGTGTGCCATAGGGTAGGCTGTTGTTCATAGTGGAGAGAGAGTCCAAAAAATATAAAGTGGAATCGAGACCTTGCACGAAGTGCAATAGGTACATTGTGATTCCTGTAATTTGAGTTAAGGATTTTCTCCATGAACAAGAGCCTATAGCCATTATGGACCCTATTTAGTTGAAGTCAATACAAAATAACTGTAAATGAGTGACTAAGCTGTATATAAGTTGTGCATAACTGGACAATTTCTGTGGAGAGTGGTTTAGGACACGAAAGAGCCTGTTACGGAAGGAGTTTTCGCATTTCTGCAGCATCCAAGGTGTATGCCCGCACAAATGAGTCATCAACATGGGCATAAAGGATCCCTGTACCTGGCTCAGTTTCCACAAACTGGCTGGCAAACGTGATAGTCACCGCCTCACTGTCTTGGATGAAAGGTTCTTTTGAAACCCAGTTAATTTTCCCGTGTTCATAATCGTATATGA
Organism: Candidatus Tayloriibacteriota bacterium; assembly: GCA_023269245.1. Classification (GTDB taxonomy): domain Bacteria; phylum Patescibacteriota; class Minisyncoccia; order Phycocordibacterales; family PALSA-1337; genus C7867-002. The sequence goes on along the minus strand of JAHFMB010000010.1, from coordinate 273 downwards.
ATAGGCCAATGGAAAACATGCCATACCTTGTTTCGGTGCCTACTTTTTGGTTTGCTTCGCGACCATTGATGATACCTAATAATTTATTTTCACCTACGTCAATGAAAGATTTTGGTAGAAGAGGTCCCGGTGAGGCGTGACCGCCAATCCAAGGGATATTGTGATCGGCAGGGTGGAAGGCAATCTCGCCGTATTTCCAAGAAGCACCCATATCGTGAGCGATTGCAGTACGGATGATTGAGTAATCAATGTCAAGACGTTTGTCGCCTGATT
>JAHFMB010000089.1 GCA_023269245.1 Candidatus Tayloriibacteriota bacterium | reverse complement strand
TTGAACAGTACTACACTCCAAGCCCGTGCGCTGTGGGGTACATACGCTTCACATATCAAGAACATGATCGCGGGCGTTAACAAGCCATACGAAAAGCGTCTCATTGTCGAAGGTATCGGTTTCAAGGCCGATGTCAAAGGAACCAATCTTGTGTTGGCCGTCGGTTTTTCGCATCCAGTCACCTTGCCTATTCCAAAGGATCTCAAGGTTACCACGGACAAGAACACGGTGATTATTTCAGGCATTGACTGCGAGTCTGTCGGCCAGTTTGCTGCTGTTGTCCGTGCCACAAAGAAGCCGGAGCCGTACCTCGGTAAAGGTATCCGCTATATAGACGAAGTCATCCGTCGCAAACAAGGCAAGAAGGCGGCATAATCATATTTCCCACCATGAACACTCTTCAGAAAAAACAAGCAATATTCGCCCGCAGAAAGACCCGCATTCGCGCCAAGATTTTTGGTACGGCAGAACGTCCGCGTTTGGCCATTTTCAAGTCGCACAAATATATTTACGCACAGATTATCGATGACACCAAAGGCCACACTCTCGCGGCATTCGATTCAAAGATGTCAAAGACAAAGACCCCAGTAGAACGCGCACGGGAAGTTGGCGCCGAGATCGCAAAGAAGGCCAAGGCGGCAAAGGTTACCAAAGTCGTCTTTGATCGCGGAGGGTATATCTATACCAGCAAAGTCAAGATGGTTGCTGATGCGGCGCGCGAAGCAGGACTCGAATTTTAATTTATCATTACCATGACAGCAAAAGATATCAAAACAACTCCAGACGCAGCGGAAGTAAAGATTCCTTCAACAGGCATTGACGCCTCTGTCGTTGCAGCTCCTGAGACTGCTGTTGATAGTGTGCCTGCAGTCGTCAACAAGATTACCCCAGGACGCAAGATGCGTGGCGATACGGCCCGCCGCCGCGGCGGTTCGAGCGGTCCTCAAGGCCGTGGTGGACAGCGTAGTGGCAGTCGAGGCGAACCTCGCGAACGCGTCAAGCCGGAGTTTGACTCAAAGATTATCGATATTCGTCGCGTTACCCGCGTTACTTCGGGAGGACGCCGTATGAACTTCAGCGTTGCAGTCGTTGCAGGAGATCACAAGGGCCGTGTTGGCGTTGGTCTAGGCAAAAGCATCGATACTGCTTCGGCGGTAGAAAAGGCTACTCGTAATGCCAAGAAAAATCTCATCAAAGTTCCGTTGTCGGCGCAGATGACCATTCCGCATGCTGTTGAGGCAAAGTACGCAAGTGCTCGCATTATGATTTTCCCAGCTCGTGGTCGTGGTGTCGTCGCTGGTAGCTCGGCTCGCGCAGTTATTGAATTGGCAGGTATCAAGGATGTCTGTGCCAAGTTTCTCTCAGGCAGCAAAAACCGCCTCAACAATGCGAAGGTTGCCATTGAAGCTTTGAAGAAGTTGAGCAAAGTCAGCCGCACAACGCTTATGGATAAAAAGCAAGTAAATAAATAATATGAAATCTCAAACTACAAACTACAAATTACAAAAAGGATTCAATAATCAAAATTCAAAACTTTGTTTATTTGGAATTGGTTTTTGTGACTTTCTTGCAGTTTGTAATTTGCAGTTTGTAATTTAATTCCTATGCAATTCCACCAAGTACAACGAAATACCCCAAACATGAAGCGCATGATCGTTGCCCGCGGTGGAAAGCGCGGCAAGACATCCGGCCGCGGCGGCAAGGGTCAATCAGCCCGTGCCGGTAATAAGCGCCGTCCAGAGTGGAGGGATATCATCAAGAAGCTTCCAAAGCTGCGCGGACGCGGTGTCAATCAGAACAAGCCAGTTACTGATGTGTCAGTTGTTATCAATACAGCGGCTCTCGAGGCGCATTTCTCGGCCAACGAGGCGGTTACCCCGACAACCCTCATTGAAAAGGGTCTTGTCTCAACACTCTCCGGCAATATTCCAGCTATTAAGATTCTTGGGGACGGGGAAGTCACTAAGGCTTTCAAGGTTTCAGGTTGCGCTATTTCTGTTTCAGCAAAGGAAAAAATTGAGAAAGCCGGTGGATCAGTCGCTGCACTCGCGTCACGTGTGATCCCAAAGAACAAGGGTCCATACCACGACAGCGACAAGGCTGCTCCCGTTGAAAAAAAGGAGAAAGTAGTCAAGGAAAAAAAGAGCGAAAAGCCTGAAGCGACTGCAAAAAAGGAGAAAACGGCACCAAAAACTGAAAAAGCACCAAAGACAGAAAAAATCGAGAAGAAGTCATAAATGATATACTTAGCTCATGAATAATATTTGGCAAAAGATAGGGATGGCGTTCAAAGATCCGATTCTTCGCAAACGGGTCGGCTTTACCGTGCTGGCGCTCGTATTGTTCCGTCTGCTGGCTACTATTCCTATTCCTGGAGTTAATGCCGAGAATTTGAGCACACTCCTCAATTCGAGCCAGTTCTTCGGGTTCCTTAACATTTTTTCCGGTGGAGGCCTTTCAAATTTGTCGATAGTTATGCTTGGTGTCGGTCCGTTCATCACCGCGTCGATTGTGATACAGCTTCTTACCATGATGTTCCCAAAGTGGAAGGCGCTCATGCACGACGAAGGGGAAGCAGGACGCCTCAAGCTGTCCCATTACTCGCGTTTATTGTCGGTTCCGCTGGCGATTTTGTCGGCAGTCGGATTTATGACATTGCTGCAGTCGCAGAATGTCCTGCCGCACCTTGGCGCATACGCATACGTTGTCAACATTGTAGTCATCACCGCTGGTTCAGTTTTACTGATGTGGATAGGTGAGCTTATCTCGGAATTTGGCATTGGCAATGGCGTTTCGCTCATTATCTTTGCAGGTATCGTCTCGGTACTGCCTGACCGTGTTACCCAATTCATTGCCGGATATAGCGTTGCGGATATGCCAATCTATATCACCGGCCTTGTTGTCGCGCTTGTGGTCATTGCGGGTGTCGTCTTTGTCACCGAAGCAGAACGTTCCGTTCCGGTCACCTATGCCAAGCAGGTCAGAGGAAATAAAGTGTATGGCGGCGCTTCGACGTATCTCCCGCTCCGCCTCAATCAGGCCGGCGTCATTCCAATCATCTTTGCGCTCTCCATTCTGCTGTTTCCTCAGATTATTTCGAACTTCCTGTCGCATGTTCAAAATCAGACAGTCGCAAGCTATGCTGCCGCCTTCACAACATTCTTCAATAATCCATGGGTGTATGGTATTTTCTATTTTATCCTTGTCGTCGCTTTTACGTACTTCTATACCGCCGTCACCTTCGATCCAAAGCAGATTTCAGAAAATCTTCAGCGCTCTGGCGCATTCATACCAGGTGTCCGTCCTGGAGAGCATACACGCGATCATCTTGCGTCCATCGTTACCCGCATTACCTTGGTCGGGGCGCTTTTCCTCGGCATTGTCGCGGTATTGCCGCTTGTTATGCAGGCATTTACTGCCAATAAATCGTTGGCCATTGGAGGCACGGCGCTGCTCATTGTAGTTTCAGTCGTGCTTGATCTTCTGAAAAAAGTCGACGCGCAAGTGTCGATGAGGGAATATTAAAAAACGCCGTATTTATTGACTTTTCGAGATAATTTTGATACGTTAACACTCACCATGGATACCAAGCACAACAGTAAAAAAGGGATTGAGACGATGTTCGCTGCAGGCGCGCATTTTGGTCTTGGACGCTCACGTCGCCACCCGACAACAACCCCGTTTATTTTTGGTACCAAGAATTCCACTGACATATTTGATCTCGAAAAGACCGCGAATACTCTCGAGTCTGCACAGGCTGCGGTAGCGGCATACGCAAAAGAAGGCAAGACTGTTTTGTTTGTCGGCGGGAAGAAAGAGGCTTCCGTGGCAGTAAAGAATGCCGCATTGTCCCTCAATATGCCTTATGTCGATGGGCGTTGGATTGGTGGCACGTTGAGCAACTTTGGCCAGATCAGAAAGCGCATTGATCGTTTCGAAAAACTCGTATCCGACCGCGAAAAGGGCGAGCTTGCAAAGTATACCAAGCGTGAGCGCATGCTCATCGACAAAGAGATTGCGTCTCTTGAGAA
>JAHFMB010000088.1 GCA_023269245.1 Candidatus Tayloriibacteriota bacterium | reverse complement strand
GCCGGGAGTGACCGGCGTTCTTACCACTTTCTACCACTTACTCCCACATTATACGCCTTTTGAGGGAAAAATCAAGTAGATGTAACCATTTCGCAACTCCCTCTCATGTCCTAGTAGCGATACAGAAACGGATAAACGGATGGGAACGGATATTTCCAGATGAACTTTGGTCTGCTGTATTACTCTTGTTGTGGTAAAAAGGTTGGCTCATCTATGAAAAGTGTGCAGAGATGATAAACTGTGTATATGGAATTTGCAATCACAGAACTTCTGGACTATGAGAGCAGTGTTGCTTGGATTATCGAGCATTTTCACCCAGCAGGATTGAAATGCCCACTGTGTGGCAAGCCGCAAGAGCAGGCACGCGAATTTCGAAGAACCAAACGCAGTCAACTGCGGGTGTATCGTTGCCGAGGCTGCCACATGACTTACAACTTGTATAGTGGAAACGTCTTTCAACAAACACACCTGACCCCTATGCAAGTGGTCTTGCTAATGCGAGGCATCTGCAAAGGCGAAAGTTCCAAGGTTCTTGCCAAGGAGTTGGAACTGAATTATGGGACAGTTCTTACCTTGCGCCATGAAATCCAGTTGAATGCAGAACACGCTCAACCAAGCGCTCCTCTTTCCGATACCCATACTGAAACGGATGAAATGTTTCAGAATGCGGGGGAAAAAAGGCGAGGAACACTTTGATCGGACTGATCCGCCACGCCGACGAGCCAACAAACAGCGCGGACATGGTACCTATGAGAATGATCGTCCACCTGTGGTGGGTACAGTTGGTCGTGAAACTGGACAGGTACGCTTACGCGTAGTTCACCAAACGACCCAAGAGACTTTGGAACAACATGTTCACCGTTTCACTTTGACAGGAGCGATCTGCTATACCGATGAATGGAACGGCTACGAACATATCATTCGGCCACATGTCACTGTCTCCCATGGACAAAAGGAGTGGGCTCGCGATGACGATGGCGACGGAAAACGTGAAGTCCATATCAACACCAGTGAAGGAATGTGGACGGATGTACGCACTTTCTTGCGACCTTTCAAGGGCATCAACAAACGTTTCCTCAGTGGTTATATCGCTGTGGCCGAGTTCCGCCGCAACCTCAAAAGCATCTCGCCTGCTTTCATTGCCATGTTAGTCGCTGCACACTTTTAGAACATGAGCCAAATTCTTCTATACAGCGGCGGTTTTCCTGCAACAGAAAAATCAAATCAATTTGAAAACAATTTTGCCCGATCTCTTTTCTGAGGAAATTGGCGTGACCGGCGAAAACCCAGACGAGAAACTACATTCTCTTGGACAAAAACACCAGCAGGCATCCGGAAAGTCAATTAATTGGTATGGCACATACGAAAATGCAGTGAAACATTTGCTTCATCAGTGGGAATTGGAAAAAGCATGGAACAAGTGACAGAATGCGATGTAATTGAAGGTCAGTAATTTGAGAGAACTCGCGGAGACTGTGGCTGCGTTGTTTTCGTCTTAATTGTAAAGGAAGGTACAGCGATGGATCTATATCAGTGGTTTGATTATCAATTACGAAGTACGCTCGATGGTTTTAATTGGGCAGTCAATCAATTGCCGAAAGAACGCTGGTACACGCTTCCGCCTGCCCGATTGGGAGAGTGGTCAGCGGCGCAACATGTTCTCCATCTGCTTGACTATGAGGAAAGGCTGGCTTTGCCGAGCATGTATCAGTGGTTGGGGGTGCCGCCCGTAATTCCTGAGGAAGATGAAAACGAAACCCAGAAGAGTCAACTCCCCGTCGAAGAATTACTTTCACGATTTGAGAAGGTCCGCGAATTGGAAATCGGTCTACTGCCAAAATTTGATCAAACAGCCTGGAATTCCGTGATGAAAACCACTTTCTGGGGTGAGGTAAGCCTGTATTGGTTGGTCTGCAAAACTTATCAACACACTGCGGAACATACTCACAACGTTCTCAGCCTGACACTTTTTTGGGATAGTAGTGGCAAACGTTCATCCCACTGACAGCGACATGCCTACATAGACGCCATTACAAGCTGATAAACATTGATAGGGATATGGGCAAAATTGTTTTTCAAAAATCACCTTGCCTGCCATCTCCTTTTATTGTATGATTAAATAATTCTAAAGTAGAGTTATTATATTCATTGGAGCAGGAATATGGCAAAAATCTTGATTGTAGATGATGATGTAGAAACCACAGCATTATTTGAAAGCCTCATTAGAAATAATGGTCATAGTCCAGTAGCAGTAAACACCAGCTTGACTGCCCTTGAGACCATCAAATCTGAATCTCCCGATTTGGTTTTGCTGGATATTATGATGCCAGATGTCAACGGGATCGAATTATGTAAAATGATCAAAGCAAATCAGCATATCAGACATATCCCCGTTATGATGGTCTCAGCCTTGAGCGATATGGGCACTAAGAGAGATGCTTCCAATGCTGGCGCGGAAGACTTCCTGACAAAACCGGTGCTGCCCCAGGATTTCGCAAAAAAACTGAAGTCACGATTTGGCTGATGTCCAGCACATTAGCAACGACATGTCCAAATACATGTTGAGCGTCAGTTATTTGAGAGAGTTGGCGAAAGCGATAGAGATATTGATGGTAGGATGGCGAGAATCACAGCAGCGAATAACTTCATTCAAGAATGAACTCTATGCTTGGGTAGATTACATAATATCTCTAAAAATTTGTAAGGATACTCCAACTCATTTGTGCTTGTCATATCCATTCATTCCTTGTAAGGTAACATTATGTAAAGCAAGGAATTAACTATGCCCAAAATCCTGATCGTAGATGATGACATCACCATCACCGAGTTGATGAAAGCCCTCGTCAAAATGGAGGGTCATGAACCAACCACGGTCAATGACAGTTTGCAAGCAATGGAAATCGCAAAGTCCGTGGACCCGGATCTGATCACCCTCGATTTGATGATGCCAGGTCTGACTGGTTTCGAACTCTGCAAACTTCTGCATGATGACCCAAAATTCGCAAACACACCGATCGTCATCGTCAGCGCAAAGGATGATCCCGAAAGCATGGAACAAGCCAAGCAGGCGGGCGCGACAGATTATCTGACGAAGCCATTTGGTCTTGATGAATTTCTCAATAAAATAAAACCGTTTGTGAAAAAATAGATGACGGTAGGCAATCACCTATCAACAACCTCCCCCAAATCTATACTGATCTGGGGGAGGTTGTTATAGTAAACTTGAACGCATGTCCCACTCCCTCATTTTCTCCTATAGCTTCGTCATCGAGGAAAACGTTATTGATGAGAACGGTCACGTCAATAATGTGGCATACGTCCAATGGATGCAGGATGCTGCCATCTGCCACGCCAAGGCTCTGGTTGGTTATACTCCCGCAGAGAATACTACCTGGTTCGCGCGCGAACACCGCATCGAGTATTTGCTCCCAGCCTTTCTTGGGGAGGAGATCGAGGTCCGCACCTGGTTGAGTGAAATCAAACGCGTGCGGGCACATCGCAGATATGAGTTCATCCGCAAATCGGATGGAAAAGTGATCGCCAAAGGCGAAACTAATTGGGTGTACGTGGATGCAAAAACCGGCAAACCCATTGCGATCCCGGCTGAGGCTTTGGAGTTATTTCCAGTAATGCCTGATGCAAGCTAGGACACAAAGATTCAAGTTTGCACGAAGAAACGGAAAAGAAATAATGCTCAAAACCACAATTACATTTTCTGTCTTCCTAATGGTTGTATCCGCGTTTGGTCTTTTATTCTTCCCGACAAAAATGTTATCCGTGGTGGGGATCGCCAGTAACCCCCGCATGAATTTTCTTCTACGAGTCTCAGGCGTTGGCGTGGCTTCCCTAATCCCCGGTGTTTGGGTAGTGCGAACGGCTGCGCCCTCGCCGTTGGCGCGCGCCGTACTGTCAGGGCTGGCAATCTATATGTTTCTCAGTTCCGTAGTAGACTTCCTCGCCTATACCCAATCCATTGTCAACACAGCATCCATTCCCAGCATTATGCTCAGGATAGTATTAGGCAGTCTGATCGTCTGGTCCATCGTAAAAGAAAAATCGCAAAATTAATTTAACGACTCCATTATCTTGCAG
>JAHFMB010000087.1 GCA_023269245.1 Candidatus Tayloriibacteriota bacterium | reverse complement strand
TGGGGCGTAAATCGACTCCGAAGTACAGGCGCATAATGAGACGGTTTGCCAAAAAGCCGGACCAGGAACCCAACCGCTGCTTGAGGGATAACCCTTTGCCGAACCGGAGCAGTCCCTCATCGATAATTTTTAGATTGCCCGACTGATCCATAAATATGTTTGACAATTGGAACTCGCTTTTCCGGGTGATGATCTGCCGGAACTGATGCCGGAACCAGGTGAACATGCCGGGAACTCCGATAAAGTCCATGCTGTACCCCGTTTGCCGCATCATTTCCCGGTTTAAGCGGGCCAAATCCACTAACTGCGCGCGGACGGATGCTGATTCTGTTTTGTTCGTCACCGGCGTGCCGGTGATTGCATCCTGCAGCATGAGGTATTTGCCCGTTGCCTGGTCCTGCCGAAGCTCCGTCGGCACGGCATACGAACCGAAAAACTTTTTGACCAGCGCGATATTTTCCGCATCATGATGGTAACCGGCACTCATAAATCCTTTCCGTGCCTGCCGTGCGATTTTTATCACCTTTTGGCTCCCGTCCGGCGATGCGTAGGAAAACACGACATTCGTAAGCCCTTCCCCCAGCGGAATTGGATTTACCAAATCAGGATCTATCCCGCATCCTTTTAAAAATGCGGCTGTTTCCGGCAAAAATTCTGCCCTGTTGCCCCAAAGCGCGGGGAGCGGTTTTTTTGCAATCTTTTTGGCCTTTATGGCTTCCGGAGAATGCTTGTCCATGGCAACGGTAGGACGCAGCGATACCACAACTTCTGCAGGCCTGGTGACTTCGTTAACCGGAATTTCTCTGACTCTTGGCGGCACAGTAGCTAATTGCCTTGACCGCTCTGCTGATGCTTCTACCATAGAATACCGGCATTATAACAAATTATCAGGATCGGGTATTTCCGGGGAAAAGAAAAACGGGAGAACAGGCAGCAAAGGCAAAAAAACAAAAAATGCGCAAAAACCGTGCGTCGGAACTATATCATTGAATTTCTGCATACGCAGAAATAAAACAAAAAAGGGCAAGCAAGATGACTTGCCCTTGTGTTCTCCACACGCGTGGCTCTTATCTCTTATTTCCTCCCCCACCCCTGAAGGTGTAAATTGTTATCCCGGCGGTAAGGAAAATTCCCAACGTGATCAACACGTTTATGGGATTCTCCTCATACGCGGGTGCTGACGGACGACCGACAACAAGCAAGCCGATGAACAGAAACAGGACGCCCGCGCAGAAAAGACCAAGGACGCTGTACAGAACAATGATCCCGAGTTTTCTCCAGTTGATTTTACTCAAGGAATTACGAAACTTTTCGAGCAGTGGATTGGTCATGACTCCTCCAATTGGTCATTTCAGATGATGGATACAGCGTGGATGAGCGTGGAAATATAATATAGTGTGCCTCCTTACTTGTTGATTGTTGGTAGACCGATACAGAGAACGTTCGCGTTCTCCCCATGGGACTCCCAATAATTACAAACTGCTTATTCTCCCGTTTGTTAAGGTACAAAAAAAGTTCCCTAGAATTACCGCACTATGGTAATCAGGAAACGTTAAACTACGAACCACATATTATCAAATGCCGGTTTGCACGGCAACACACATCAAAACGCGGAATTGTGATTGAACAAGAATCGTACTCATGCATACATCAATCTTCATCTGGCCGGATACTCCAAAATTTACGGAGCTTAGAACGGTGTTCCCGGTTGTGTCTGGGCACCCCGGCAAATTGCCCGCCCATAATCAGAAGCGTGCCTATGGCAATAGGGCCACTGCAGTCAGCGCCAACCGTGTGGAGAAGCAATATCGAACCGATACCAACCGCGGCCGTTTCGACCGAACGGACAGTAGCACCCCAAAATGTTCCGTCAAAGTTGATGGGGGCCATCCACCACAAGGCTTTCTTAAATTCCGGGCTCATTGGCATAACAGCCTGTAATTATACCACCGTAACACTAATATCTATAAAAATTACCGCGCCCTTGCTATAATTATTCTCATGATTGAAGACGATGAATATTTCTTAACAACAGACAAAAATCTGAAAACAAAAGGTGACAAGGCGCGTGCAGCGGCACACGTCGGCCGTCTGTCCAAAGCCCGTGGTGTATCCCATGAAGAAGCTGCTAGGGGTGCCCATCATGAACTGAAACATGCGCTCGCTGATGACGGTGAAGGGCAAATGGGCCTTGTAACACGGGGAAAAGCCGTGGCCGGAGCCTTTTATGAACCCAAAGGAGAACGCACGCACAGACAAAGACTACAAATTCAGGTCGCACCGGGAGATGATATGAGCGATTCAGACAAAAAACGTGCGGCCAGAAGCACATTAGGAATAATCGCAGGTTGGTTTGGTATTAAAATTAAATAACTACTCTCTTCACTTATTCCCAATCCAGAATCTTCCGTATACTCTTTCGCGGCACACCCGATAACTCTATGCCGGTAGATTGATTTTGCAACGTATATTTACCGCGCTGCCGGGAGGTAATAACAAACAAGCCTGTAAGCAGGTCAGGCGTCGGCTGTGTCCGAATATCCGTTCTGCCGATCACCGAAGACCGCACTCCCCGTCTGGGCAAATTTGTAACCGTGACTGCTTCCTGTTCTCCCAAAACACCGTACCGCGAAACGATACGTATGAGTGCAGCAGAACGTAATGTTTGTACCATTTCTTTCATAGGGCAGAAATCAAATAGTGTTTATTCTCTCATTTCGGTCTTCAACCTCTGAAGGTTAAAAATCGGAAAGAGACGGGAAAGAGAGTTCAGCGGATGCTGATAAAGTGGCTGTACGCCACACCTCTCTTTCCCATGCATCCCAAGCCTGCCGGCACCAATCTTCTCTTCCCGCTTTCGCAGGTCGAAGGTATGGTGCCGGTAATTCGGCTAGGATCCCGCGTCGGCGGACGTCTGCTCCTTTGGAGGAAACAAACGGCCGCCGTTGAGCGGATTTTGATTGTGAACTGAACGAAGGGCTGCTTTTGTTGCGAGTCAGCATTATGCCGTGCGTAAAGGGGCACATTGTGCACCTCTATCGGTCATCGCGAGAGCGGTCAGATAGAAACCGTTGCGGCACGCCATCCAGCATTAAACCGAGCTTTTGCACCAGAATGTGCATGTTGCCAAGTCGCTGTTCGCCATCTTCACTTGCGCGAAGCATTCTGGCAAGAGCCAACACTGCAACTTGATCGCTTGATGTGAGCTGCGGCGCTTTTCCAGGCTGGAACAACGACGTCGCCGTCGGAGCATCAGCCCAGGATTGTATCGCGATGAAGGGAAACGCCGGAAACGGTATCGTCATTTTAATCCCATCTCCGAGATCCTTATTAACCGGCGTTATGAGCACGCGATAGTTTACAATGCCCCACGAGGACATCAGATTAATCGCGCCGAACACCAGAACCCAGAAGATGCAGAAACTTCCGGCCCACATGAACGCTTTCTGTCGTGCGTTTGCGCCATCAATCTTCGCTTGCCGAAGACCTTCAGCTTGACGCCCTGCTTCTTCGAGTTCGAATGCCGCTTGTGCCCGTTCAGCATCAGTCTGCGCATTGATGAGTTTGGCATTTGCCTCATCCAACAAGCGCTGTCCTTCTGCTTCCGGTCCCGCAGAGAGATGAATTTGAGTGGTGCGCGCCGCCAACGATCCTGCAAAGAAGATGGCTGCAACGACACCGAGAATGATCAGTATCTTACCCATTTGAGCCTCCGACTAATTCGTGCGCATGGTCAATCAAGAACTGGCCAAAGGGCTGCGCAACGTTGGACGAGTACTCCTTATCGAAATTTCGGAGCATCGAGTATAGAGTTACCACGGGAACGACGTCTCCTCGCCGATATTGCCTGTTGAGTTGACCTCCGATCACCCGCTTGAAATCATGTGGCACATCATGCACCTTCATGAATTCACCCAGGAATTTACCCACGCTTTCTATCGGCAACGCCTCTTTTTCGACATTCGCCGGAAGCGCGGGATTTCCCTGAATCTGACCCAAGGACGAAGCATACGCTTGCGCCATGAGAAGCGTGGCTTTCGCAATAGCCCGTTGCGGAGCAGCCATACCGTATGCTGAAAAGAACAGCAGCGCAAGCACAGCTATACCGACGGGCACGCCCACCATAACGTAAGGCCAGTAGCCTGGGGTTCCTGTAGTA
>JAHFMB010000086.1 GCA_023269245.1 Candidatus Tayloriibacteriota bacterium | reverse complement strand
CTAAAAAATTGACAATGCTCACATACTGGCCGGGATCTTTCGCTTTGATGTTCAGCGATGCAGGAAACGGATTTGAGCCAATCTCATCCAGTCCTTGCATGATAAGCGCATTGTCCTGCCATTTGGTCTTGAACTGGGCAAGGGCTTGGTCGCGTGACACATACTCGACACGAGAGACCTCGGACAGATGTTCTACGTCTTTTTTGAGCGTCAGAATGTCTTGTTCCGGCGCATTGAGCGTAAAATAGACGTTGATATCCACTTTATCTTTGACATCAGCAATAGTCGCCCGTCCCGCCGCACCGGCAAAGATAAGGGCGCCAAAAGAACAGAGCGACAAGGTGATGACCACGACGGCAGCGAACGACAAAAAGCCATTTCGCCAAAAATTGACAAAGCCCGTGCGGGTTATGCGTCTAAATGTAGTGAAAATCACTTGGTAATTATAGCACAGCAGGCGCGGCACATGCATTTTTGATTCCTGCGCAGCTCACTCGTTAAATTGCTTCGGGCAGGTGCTCGGAAATCAAAAATGCATGTGCCGCGCCTGTTGTGCTCCTACAAGATATATTTTCCAGTCTTATCATCTCTCACCACCTTGCCTTTTTCCATGGTGATAACGCGACCCTTGATAGAATCGACGACGCCTTTGTTGTGGGTGGTGAGAAGCACCGTCGTGCCGAGTTCATTGATCTTTTGGAGAATGCGGATGATTTCGTACGTATTGACCGGATCGAGGTTGCCCGTTGGTTCATCAGCGATGACAATATCCGGCTGATTGACGATGGCGCGAGCAATAGCCACGCGCTGACGCTCCCCTCCTGAAAGCTCGTGAGGAAAATTCCAAATCTTGTGGCCGATATCGACAAGTTCGAGGACGTGCGGTACATCAGCTGCAATCTCGCTGTCATTGCGTCCTGCGGCTTCCATGGCAAACGCAATGTTTTCATAGACCGTCTTGTTCGGAATGAGACGAAAATCCTGAAATACAGTGCCGATACGTCGGCGAAGCTTGCTCATCTCTCGCTTGTTGAGACGGCTGATGTCGGTAGATTCAAAGAAAACCGCCCCTTCCGTCGGACGATCCTCGGCAATAAGCAGCTTCATCAGGGTGGTTTTTCCGGCGCCAGACTGCCCCACAATAGTCACGAACTCCTTTGGTTCGACGCCAAAACTGACACCGTCCAAAGCAATGGAGTTATCCGGGTAGATTTTGCTGACTTTGTCGTAATAAATCATTGCTTCCAGTATAACAAGCATGCGTCAATTACAAAAGCCGACCACACGTGCTTTTTTCTTGTTACAACTCCCTCTCTGCCTCGATAAATTCATCGAGATTTCCCTCCAGCACTTTATCTACCTGTGCAGTCTCAACATTAGTTCGATGATCTTTGACCATTTTGTACGGATGCAACACATACGAACGAATCTGATTGCCCCATTCAATAGAAGTCGTCGAGGAAATCTGCATGCCACGCTCTGTGGCGATGCGCTCTTCTTCCATGCGTTTCCATAATTTTCCACGAAGAATATCAAGCGCTTTTTCTCTGTTCTGTGCTTGCGAACGTTCTGAGGTAACGTGAATTGAAATACCGGTCGGCGTGTGGACTAATCGCACTGCCGTCTCACGCTTGTTTACATTCTGCCCACCAGGACCGCCAGATTTGGCAATGGAAATTTCCAGATCACTGTCGGGAATAATAAGATCATTTGCCGATGATTTTTCAAATTTCGGAATGACTTCGACCAGGGAAAAAGAGGTGTGGCGCTTTTGGGCCGCGTTAAATGGTGATATGCGCACAAGGCGATGAACGCCTGACTCATTCTTAAGCGCACCATACACATTCTTGCCTGAAATTTCGATGGTAATGTTGCGATAGCCGCCATGATCATTCTCATTGCTATGAATCACTGACCAGCCCCAGCCTTTGCTTTCGGCGTATTTACGATACATGCGCACGAGAATGGCCGAAAAATCTTCAGAATCATCACCGCCAGCACCCGAGAGAAGTGTCATGATGGCATCGCCGCGATCGTATTTCCCCACGCCCTCAAGTGCGGATTTTAATTCCTGTAATTCCTTGACAGTCGCCTGCGCCTTATTCTTATCATTCCAAAAGTCGGCTGCACCCATAGCCGTTTCGAGGTCACTGATTTTTTGGACAATTTCTTCTTTTTGGTTGGATGACATAAATTCGGGAGCCATCTCCGAGGATCGAACTCGGGACCCCAGCTTTACGAAAGCTGTGCTCTACCAACTGAGCTAAGATGGCAATCTCCGTTTCGAAACTGATTCCGTCTCGAAATTTTTCCGGCTCCGCCGTAAAAATTCTCTCGACGCGAATTTTGTTAAGAGCAAAATTCGGAGCCGATGTCCGGGATTGAACCGGAGACCTCGCCATTACCAATGGCGTGCTCTACCAACTGAGCTACATCGGCACGTACTCTCACATACTCTGACAACTACCTGCGCGGCCAAGCGGGCTCGAACCGCCAACCTCTCGCGTGACAGGCGAGTGCTCTAACCAGTTGAGCTATGGCCGCAGATATATGACTACAAATGAGGAACGTAACACATGCTCGCAAGTGAGAGATACGAAATGTAGCTGTCACCTACCAGTTGCATTAGTCTAACAAAAAAGCATGAAAACGCAAGAAACTCTACATTTCAATGTGCCGGTGCTTGGACTTGAACCAAGGACCTAACGCTTATGAAGCGTTCGCTCTAACCACCTGAGCTACACCGGCTTTAAACACATCAATTAACGCGAGAATTTTGTACTTGAGGAACGTACTGCGTCGTACACCAAGTCTCAAAACACCATAATAATGTCCGTGATTCTCATATACTTTTTTCTGAACAGTTTTTATGAAAAAAGTTCGAGCGAATTGGTTTCGGGGTAAGTCTAACAAATTTGACCAAAAACTCAAAACTCCCTTCTGCCAAGTATAAAGCGATCCCTGCAATTAACGCATCCCTGATTGGGACATTTTTTATAATTTTTGATGCCTCTATACGAGCTTTAATGATAGCATCCTGTCACAGTACATTAAAAAATGAATCTCTGCCCTAGTATGCAACCAAAGCCTTGCAATGACAGCTTCTTTGTGGCACAATAGGTCAATTATCGTTCATATCGCGGGGTAGGGTAACGGTAACCCGTCAGGCTCATAACCTGAAAATTGCCGGTTCGATTCCGGCCCCCGCAACAAGAAGACAACTAAATATAGAAAAACTCTTCAAACACCTTTTTGTAGAGGTTTACCGTCGCGAGTGCGATATGCTGCGTTAGATTGAAATTGGGCGTATGCGCAATGTCATTACGCACTTTGTGCGCCTCCCAGGCCTCATTAAGCGTCGCAAAATCTCCTTTGACAACACGCTTCAGTTTTTCACCGACACTCTCTCCCCTGTAGCCCATACTCGTCAAAATATCATCCAGCATCATGTCTGCCTCGAGAATGGCCTGCTTCCAGTCATTTTGATTCGTCGACTCGATATGTCGGATGACATTCTCCCAGCGGTGAGTCAGTGCCGCGTCACCCTCGCCTGCCACGGCTTGATATGCAGGCTCAGTCTTGGTGTCATACATAAGCTTTTCTTTTGAACGGATATGCTTGAGCTGCTCGATACAATAAATAATTCCAATGATGAAAAAGAACGAGAGAACAATTGAAAGGCCTACAATGATGCCAAATACTGATTTTGCCCCACCAAAGAGCGCTGGGCCCCACCCGATGACATGGTCATAGATGTTCGCAAAAAAGGAGAAGAGGTCCACTTGCGGCGGTCCAACGACAACCGAAGGCGCTGTGGTTATAATAGTGTCCGAAGGCATGGCACTATTATACAACAGTACCTATTCCCCAAGAAACTCCTTCCCCACTTCAAACAGTGTTTTCTCATCACCATGACGAGCGGTCATCTGTATACCGAGTGGTAATTTTTTGCCTTCAACTTCAGAAAAACCTGATGGAATAGACATCGCAGGCATACCGGTGAGGTTTGCGGTAACAGTGAAAATATCTTCAAGGTACATAGCAACCGGATCTGACGTTTTTTCGCCCAGCTTGAATGCGGGAGCTGGTGTTGTTGGCGTCAGAATAATATCCACGTCCTTGAATGCCTTGTGAAAATCATCAGTAATGATACGGCGGACTGCATTGGCGCGGTTGTAATAGGCGTCGTA
>JAHFMB010000009.1 GCA_023269245.1 Candidatus Tayloriibacteriota bacterium | reverse complement strand
CAGTGTTTTTTGGTGCTTTTCTTGCCTCATATCTCTTACCTCTTACCTCATTTTTTTCAAAATCCCTCGAATTAATCGTATGAATAATAGGCTTCATCCCCACTGCGTATCCCGAAAATTTTACCGCCTCCAACACTGACAGGTACGCATCAGTCAGAACAAAATCACCGGTATTAAAATATTTTCCGACAATGGCAATGTTCAATGTTTTGTTCTCGTGATTCTTGATGCCACGAGCCATCTTCTTCCATTCAGGCATAGAAAGAACCGGATGCGCCGAAAGTCCCTTGAGCACTTTCGGATCAACATGAAGAACGTCGAGAATAATTTCCGCGAGCTTATCATGTTCAAAATTGACTGGCACATCGTAGATACTCTTGATATCGGGCGCAGAAATCACGCGCTTTGGCAGAATGTTGCAGGCAGTTGCAATCTTCTCTTTGCGTCGATCATCGAGTGGCGTCGAAGCACGGGCAATAACAATATCAGTAGTAACACCATATGATGCCAACTGATTGACCGCATTCTGGGTCGGACGGGTCTTCATCTCACCGAGTGTTCCGGGAGTTGGTAAATACGAGACCATCAAGAATGCTACGTCCTGTGGATGACGAATCTTGAGCGCACGGGCAGCTTCGATGAACATGATGTTCTGATAGTCGCCGACGGTGCCACCAATTTCAATGATAGAAATATCGGACTTGTTGACACGAGCCGAATGTTCATACCGCCTGACAATCTCATCGCGGATATGCGGTACTGCTTCGACACACTTGCCACCATAGCCGAGAGCACGCTCTTTTTCGATAACATACTTGTAGACCATGCCGCTCGTGATGTAATCATCCGGCGTCAGATCGCGGTTGAGAAAACGCTCGTAGTTCCCCATGTCTTGATCAGTCTCCATTCCTGAATTGAGTACGAATACTTCCCCATGTTCGATGGGATTCATAGTACCTGCATCCACATTCAAATAGGGGTCAACTTTCACCAAGCTGACCTTAAATCCTTTTGCAGCGAGCAGTGTACCGATGGATGAGGTGGCAATGCCTTTGCCGACGCCGGACATCACGCCTCCGGTAACGAAGATGTATTTGTGAGCAATGGCCTTAGTCTTTTTCCCAGGCGTGCGCTTCATAGGCTCATTCTAGTGAAGCGGTACGGCTTTGTCTACTTGAAACAAGTAGAATATATGTGTTACAGAAATAGCCTGAAAAAGGTGGAATTATTGGCCAATATCTCGCACCTCATCTTCAACTTCTTCCTCAATATCCTGAACACCTTCGCGAATGATGGACATCATGCGCTCTTCTTCGGCGGTCAGTTTGCGCCTGCTGCGCGCTTGATCGAGAAGCTTCTTGAACTGGACATGAATCAGCTGATTGGTGCGCTTGATGTCAGCGCGAACCTTCTTGCGGAAATGTCGCGCACGTTGGACAAGGTACCACACCCATAAGACGCACAGCACAACAATGCCGGCCACAAGGACGAAAATAGTTGCATAATCAATAACCGGTTTGGCAACACGCTCAATAACAGTCGGATTGACCGTGACTACGACATCTTGGCTACGCGAACTCTTGAGACCGCGGCTGTTTACGGCTTCTGCACTCAAGGTATAACTGTCATTATTGAGTTTCGCATTCCATACTGCCTGGAATCTGCCATCATCGCCGGCCTTCGCGGATTGCTCAAGCACATCACCGCCGCTATTTTTGAGAGACATGCGGATCACTGCATTTTTTGGTGCAGAACCGGAAACCAACAGAACATCCCCTTCGGTCAAAACTGTCGGGAATGTATCGAATGTCGGAGGATTGACGGCCGAGGTGTCTATGTTGATCTTAAAGCTCGAGACAGACCCCCATCCTTTTGCATCTTTGGTCTGAATATGAAAATACCATGTACCATCTTCAAGATTGAGCGTCATTTCGGAAATAACACTCCCGGCTATTGTTGTAGGTATGGACTGACGGTTGTGATCGATGCCCGTGCGTACAGCGGTCACGCCCGGCGGGACATCCCACGCTATAGCAACCATGCTAGAGCTATACCACGCATGTTGGTCCGGATGTGTCGCCGACCGAACAGATATACCTGGAGGTATACTTGATTCGGGAACTATCTGCTGATCAGGAGCACCGGCGGTGATGGTGAGATGAAGCGGGTTGGTCCGTTCGAGAATATTCGTACCTTGTCCATCATTTGCCAAGATGGTGGCATGAGTAAATGTGAGGTCCGCGGTCCCGACCGTTTTTGCCTTGAACAAATAAGTTACCACTTTCCCTTGAGAACCGCTAAATCCAGGATTGTATACCCCTCCTTCAAATTGGGCCTGGCCGATAGGATTTGAAAAACCTGGTTCGCTTATCCAAAAGTTGATAATGCCATTCGTTTTGTCTGCCGAAACTATCTGAAGAATGTCCGTCGGGTATGATAACGACCCCGACACCGCGTTGAGCGATTCGGTGCCCGATGATGTGACCGCAACTGTTATCGAGAACAGCTGGCCGACAGCAAACGAAGAGGTTCCCCCGGCGGGAATGGCCGACAACGTAGCCGCTTGCGCACATGCGTAGCTTCCAAAGAAAAACACACCGAGCAGCGCTCCGACCTGGAGTAGGCGCACAGTCCCGTAGACCCATCCAGATCTATTCAAGTTTCCAATGTAAACGTTTGCTAAGGGCATACAAGGCAAAAAATAGAACTAACGCTATAAGTATATAACCTCCCGGCGTCCGATACCATGAGGGTACGGCCCGAGGTGCAACATGCGCTACCCGGTCGTTCCCATTTCCATCAATTGCCCGAATATAAATGTGCGAAGACAGTTGCTGATCAGCGAGAATGTACGGGCTACGAGCTGGGCGCCATTTCAAACGCGCAATAGAGCGGGTGTTCAATGGGTCAATTCGAACAAAAGATTCAGCGACCTCATATGAAGAAATTCCCGAACTCTTGTCCTGCGCCTCAAATGAAACCGCCCAACTTCCCTTTCCACCATCGGGAATCTGCGCCAACACAGGGACAAACGTCTCTGGAGCGGTCGTATCAGGAATACTATTCCGAATATTTTCTTTTCCCGCGACTACATTCAACCGCACTGGGCGAGACGCGATACTCTGACGGGTCGCTGACCCATCGTTCGCATAAATCCCTGAGGAAGGATTAAAAATAAAATCAAATGTTCCCAATTTCTTGGCGCGCACAGTAAGTGTAATGAGTTTCCCTTTATTTCCGGCAAACCCGCCCGGGATGATGCCGGCGAACACAAGTTGGTGAGAGTTAGTAATATGCGGACGTTCCACCCAAAAATTGACGATTGAGTTTCCATCCGACGCTTCAAGCACATCCATCGATTCGGGAACATCAATGATGGCACGAATAGTGTTTACCGCCACATCAGAATCAATAGTTATACCGACAAGAAATGGTTGGGCCATGCCAACGGTAGTTTCTTGTGGGTCAAACGCAATGGTCGCTGCGTGCGCCTCGGACATTCCGCATGGTATGGCGGCCAACAAAAAAACCAGTGCGAGCGTATATGCGGTGTGGATTGGGCGGCATCGTGTAGTCATAAGATTTAGCCGGTCCAGTTATACGCAAAAATGCTAAAGTCAACCAGGTCGACCTTTCCGTCCTTATTCAAATCGACTCCCGCTGGGGATTTGCCAGTCAATGTACGCTTGTACCAAAACAGCATGATGCTGAAATCAGCCAAGTCGACGCGATTGTCTCCATTCATATCAGACTTTGATGCTTGAACCTCCTTTTTTGCCACAACATTTTCCGTGCCCACCTTGAAAGAAACGAGCTTGGAGAGCGTGCTTATATCTTTGTTGCTTACCGAGCGTGCCTGGGTCGTGTGGTCGCCGTAGTCCAAACGCAATGTATCCAGCGCGTACGTCCAAAGCCCTTGCGCATCGGCTGAAACATCCTCGATTATTTCCGTGTCTGAGTGAAAAATAACCGACACTTTTGCCTGCGGTGCCGACTGTCCGATGACACGGAGCGGGTCTCCCCGCTTGACCGTCTCATACTCAAGACTGACCGTTGGTGGTATAAACACGCCACTAATCACTGTCGTTGCCCCCGAGGTCAAGGTGACGGTAAATGGATATAGTGCGGAACGGATGCCATTTTTGTCCATTGCCCATACGCTAAACGTAAACGTCCCCTCGCCTACACCTGAAAGCTGAACCTCAAAGCGGGCATCAGGACCTGATTGCGTGGTGGCTGCGGTCTGCCCATCTTTGAGCAGCGACACACGGCTGCCCGGGTATGCAATACCGCGGACAATGACGTTCACCTGATTGGCCGGATTGACGGGTGAAGGCGGCGATCCGGCGCCTCCCCCGCCTCCACCACCGCTACTACTCGATGATGGCGACGCAATCGAGAATGAAATGACGTAATCACTCGTCATCGGTACGTTCGTCGAGCTCTGGCAACGCACATACAATGTTTTGGTTATACCATTGGCAAGGCCGGCGACGATAGTCGAATGCGAAGTGCCACCGGTCGTTCCGAATGTGTTGGGAATGCCTACATAGGCTGTGCCGGCCGTTGTACCGTATCTGCAGGTGGCAGCGATATCCGTATCCAATGATACCGTCGTCTGTGTCGTCCCTGCGGCAAGTGAACCGGATGGCGACCCATTCGATGGAACAGGAGCGTTCGAGGGAATTGAGATGGTCGTAGTCGAAACGGTTGAGCTCTGAGCACTTTCATTGAGAATAGCGTCATACGCAAGAACCGAGTATGAATAGAGTGTCCCTGAACTCAGTCCGGTGTCCGAATATGAGGTCCCTGTCGTGGTCGCAATCGCAGACGCGCCCCCATTACGATATATCGCATAACCTGAAACACCCGACGCGGGAGATCCGGGATCGATTGAGGCATCCCATGAAAGGTTAATCTGGGAAGTGGTGACCGCGGTCACTACCAGGTTTGTCGGAACAGACGGCGGAGTATCGTCGCCGCAGTCGGAACCATTGCACACAGTAATCCTAAGGTTCGACGTCAAACTAACGGCACCACGTACCCAGGCTTGAGGCGCAAGAATGATTCCTATAAGAATAACTAAGAGAAATTTTTTCATTCATAATCGGAACTATTTCTTCAAGCTAACGGTAAATGAGACGCGACGCTTCAGGAATCTAATAATGAAATAAAGCACGACGAGAATAACGATACAGATAATTGCGTACCAAATCGGTAGTGCCATAAAACTGGCTGAAGCGGTACTGATGACATTGCCTTCGGTGTCATATACATTGGCAACCACGCTGTATTTTCCCAAAAGCAGTCCAACGGTATGCCACGTAAATGCCATCTTTTTTATGCCTGTCGGCAGTACTGCGTACCCCTCGATCGGCACCGAACCAACCTTACTGCCAAACATGTTGGTTATCTCAATCGTTCCCTTTGGCTCAAAGTGGACCGTACCGGTATTTTCGAACTGCATATTAAAGACTACCGGGCCTGTCTGTAGAAATGATGGAACAGTAAAGTCCTTGATGGTTCCCTTTTGCTGAAACTTTCCAGGAATAGTCACAAACACCAACACGCCGACCTGTGTACCGACTTTAAACGACGAATTGGCATCAGTCGCGCGGACAGCTTTGAAGAACAATACACCGAAGTGGCTGCCAGGCTCTGCGTTTTTCGGGGCGGTGATAGTATAGGGGATTTCGCGGACATCTCCTTCTTTGAAGGTAAAACTATCCTTCGGCATATCGAACTTGATCCAGTCACGGACTGTCGTCACACCTTCGGCGCGGCCAACGAAATTGAATGAGTCGCTTCCGGCACTTGGCACGAAGTCCTGGATCGACAAATCAACCACCACGTCTTCCGGGCTGGCATTCGTAAGAAGAACCTTACCGGAGATAGTATCCCCGGGCTTCATCGTCTGTGAGATTTTAATCGGCTGCACCGAAAGACCTGTACCCGCCAGGGCGACAGGAGGTGCCATCAACAAAGCCGCAGATATGATAGATAGGACTCCGGTGATTCCTACACCAAGGATAAAGCGGCACGATTTCATATGGTGCAGTTTAGTTCGAGGTGGCGGTATATGTCAATGGGGCGCTATAAGCACCTGTCGGCTGAGTGACCGAGGCCAAGAGATAATACTGAACTGTATTCAGGTGAGTAGAAGCACTGTATGAGCCTACGCCGGCGCTACCAATATATCGCGGACCACCTGTAGTGCTAGCGATACCGGCCCACTTTGCAGTTCCATCAGCATCCGTCGTACCCCACCATGTCGATGCGGTGAATGCTGCACCGTTACTTGATGATGCGGTCATGACTCGGAACGCAAGCACATTTCCAGAGCTGTTGAGTGAAGCGCGGACGACTGAGTTACCAGCTGATGTGGTCGCATTACCCGCGGCCGGGATCCATTCAGTCTGATCAGGGATAGATGCAGTATTGCCCGCCAGTTGAAGGTTGTTGTTACCCGTTGTCTTGTTTGAGCCATACAACGTCACATTCCAGCCGTTGCTTTCGTTTGTTGCAACTGCAAGAGTCGTCGTTGCATACGATATGGTACCCGGGTTTATGGTAGCAAACTGATCGGTAGAAACAGTAAACGTGAGAGCCGCCGCAACAGTAGCGGTAAGTGTCGGAGACGACGAGGAAGTTGCCGCCTGAAGGCCATACATGCCAGAGTAAGTCAAGATAACCGTTGCCAAGAGAGCGGCAATGAATGACTTGAAGCGATTGTTCGATGTGCCTGAGACACGCGAGAATGTGCGCATAGTTGTGTACTTAGTGTAAATTAATAAAATAAAAGAAAATGTGAATGCCTGTAGCAAGCATTATACCACGCCGGCACCACACGACTTATCCACATCCACTACCTGCGTCGTATTTTATATATTTGTCGTAACGGTATAAATGATATCTCCGGAATATGCCCCTGTTTTCTGAGTAGTCGGTACATTCAGGTTATACAAGACATAGGCCGTGGTCGTAGAGACTGCTGATGAACTGCGGTCAATGATATTTTGGTTGCTTGCTGGAAACCCTGCAAACAAGGCCGCCACCGTGGTATCTGCTGTCCCCCACCATGCCGATGAATAATTGGCTCCGTCAGTACCTGCCTGGCGTACCCTGAACTGCAAGGTCAGAGGTTCAGTGGTAGATGCCGTCGCATTTCCAGCTAGTGATGTATTGGCACCTGGGACCCAGGCTGTTTTGTCGGGTATGTATGTGCCGCTGGATGACATGGTTCCCGTCGCATCAGAACGCCGTACGGTCACGAAAAATCCCGTCGAGTTGTCTGTACGTACCGTCAAAATACTCGAAGTAGCCGCCACGGTGCCCGGTGTTACTGTGCCAAATCCTTCAGTTGTTCCATCAACCGAGAAATACAGATATCCCCCACCGGCCGCAAGAGTCGCCTGCGGATATACAGTGTAGGAATAATTCGTCGGATTTCCCGCGTTCGTCACGCGAAAACAATATGCTCCGCCATCAGTCGCTGCTGAGAGTGCCTGTATCGAATATTCAAGCTCGATAAATTGCTCGCTTGTCAGATTGATCGCTGACACCGTACTCGATGTATCCTTGATACCACCATTCGGGGTAAGAAAGGTATGATTTCCATCAACGACCCCCCCAATGCCGGCCGCGATGTTCGTTGTGTTTCCACCTTCAGTCAGACTCGATGAATCAAACATGTCCCAATCACCCGCGACCGCACCAACGTCGGTCCATGACCCAATGTCAGCACAGGTCGTCGATTTTAAACCATATTCTAGACGGAATTGCTGGGTGGAATAGCCGACTTTCGTACCCCCTTTATTGGCGACCTCAAAACGCAGCCGCACTCCCGTTGATTTTGCCAGCGATGTAATATCAGTGTCCTGAACACCACTTGTTTTCGACGTCGCCGCAGCTTCGGATCCATCATCGTTTCTCCAGTGATAATGAATCTGAGTATATGTCGGTGACGGACTCACGTACAACGACCTCAGAAAACCGCTCAAAAGCCCGAATGTCGACGACGTTGAAGTGCCTATCCCTGTTTGTTGCTGCTGGGCGGCGCTCAATAATTTAAATGTTGTTGACGTGCTAAATGTATAGGTCGGATTGCCGCCCGCTATACCGAGCATTGTGTGATTCACAAAGAAATTTGTTGAAGACGCGAATGTCGTGTACCCGAGATCAGGATCGGGATACATTTCAAAATACAAGTGCGCTATCTGTGAACCCGATACCGGCGCGGTTGTGTCCATGGTTACTGATGTCCCTGCAGTAGGTGTCGTCGTCGTCCGTTTTATGAGGCTGTCCGTAATTTTTGACGCAACGTTATACGAATCATCTGTTTCTTGTCCCGTACCAGGAGTCGGAACCGCTCCGGCAGACCAATCAGCCGTCATGAGCCATCCCCATGATCCATGTGCCGATGATGTATATGTGTCGCTCACGACCCCAGTCACTCCCCTGCCACCGCCAATCTGGCCAACCGGCCCGCTCAACCGTGCCCCATTGATAACCACAACTCGCAGCATGGCATCTCGCGCAGTCGAAACGGTGCTTGCCTGCGTCACACTGACGGTCATTGCTTGCGATGTGGTCGCTACTGCTGTGTAGAGATAGACGAGACCGTCATCAGTATTGACCGTCCCATACTGCCCTTGAAGCGTATACGTCAGATGATAACCAAGGTTATCTGTTATACTCGAAACACTATTGTTGCGACCAGCAGGCGACGCTTCACTTCTTAAAAAGACCGCTATGTATAGGACTGAGTTCGCCGGTGGTGTAAACGATGCCGTCGTCAATGTTGCGGCGTTGCTCTTGACTGTTGCGGGCGAAGAAGCATCTATCACCAAAGTCGCCTTTGCTGGCAAAGAAAATGAGCAAAGAAAGAATACAAAAGTAAGAACAAAGCCTACTATTCGCAATAGTTTCCGAGGATCCATGGATTATAGTATAGCAAATTATCGAAGATGAGCTCTGATACGCCTAGTATGGCGCATACCATCCTCCCTTTTTACCTTGATGCGCACGAACTATGTAATATGTCGAACCTGTCTCAGTCCTTACATGCTCGAGTGAAATAGTTTGTGATAATGTGGTGCCCTTGGCACAGGGAGTTGCGCGGTTGTAGAGTGAAGAAAGTGGGTACAAACGATAATCAATAGACATTGGATAAATCAACGCCACGTCATAGACATCGGTACATGTAAATGACGTTTTGGCGGTTGCTTGGCCCTTAAAGACAAACGTCGGAAGCGCCTCTGGTGCCGGCGCATTTCTGAATGGTGATGCTGATAGAGAAGGCACCAAATCTTCGACACCTACAGAAGAAAAATCAGATGACTGTCCCACTGTGGACGAAATCGGTGTGATAATTGGTGCGACAACCGGTTCCTTATTACTGGAGTGACGAAACAGTAAGATTAATACTCCGATCGAAATCACGCACAAAAATACCAAAGCGGTGTTTGTACGGAGTAATTTTTCTATGTTAGGAACAATTTTTACCATACGTTATTGATGTTTGATACCCAATCACCGCATCCTTATTGCACCTCACCATTATTCTTACACCTTCTTGACTTTGAGTTCGACCATGATGTCCGATACCACATTCCAATAGTGCTTGATGGCAAACTGCTTTGCCTCTTCAGATTTCTGATTCCACGGTTCGTTAAAAAACAAAATGAGGTTGGTCACTTCGTAATCACACACGATCGGATAATGCGCCAGCTTGTTTATCTCACGCCATGATTTTTGATAATACAGCCATGTCGCCTCGGACAAAGCGCGGGTATGCGTCGGATCCTGCCAGCACCTCATGGAGGTGTAGTAAGGACCAATAATGGTCACTTTGGCGCCGTCTTCGCAAATACGCCAAACTTCATTCATAAACTTCATCAGGTCCTTTGTATGCTCGGCATAGTGACTGACATTGATTTCTTTTACGCTGTTATCTTTGAACGGCTCCCACGGATACTGCTCAAGGTCCCAGACGACGTCAACCCCTGGTCCAGGCGCTATATCAACCCCGACAAATCCTTCGCGTTTGTTCTGCCCGCATGCCACATCAAGCTTTATTCCCTTTGACTCTCCTTTTCCGAATAATTTCATATCAATTCTTTATGACATATTCATAGACCACTTTGGAAATATCGGCCATAAACATGCTTGCGTTTTTTTCAGTGGTGCCGCTCACACCCAAGCACAGGACATAATGCCGATTCGGTGCATAGATAATGCCGCAATCGGAATACGTGTTGTCCCCTGCCGCTGTGCCTATTTTGTGACTTACCACGACGTCCGAAGGAACTCCCGCCACAATCCGATCGACGAACGGCGTGTCTGAGAGGTATGCCAATATGTTACCCGAATGTTCAACACTTACATATTTGGCGTCATACAGCGCAAGAAACAAATTCGAGAGCGTTTTGAGATTGATTTTCGAGTAATCAGGTGCCGCGCCAAACTCAGGAAGTTTCTGGGTAAATTCCCATCCAAGAAATTCGTATATATTGGCCAATGGATCAGGAATGCCGATACGATCAAATATGCCAATGACGGCTTTCATGGCGGTGTTGTCGGATTGTTTGAGCATAATTGTCATCAACTCTTCAACAGTAAATTCCCGATCGGCGCCGACCTTGTAGAGATCCCCAAAGCCTTTATCCAAGTCGAGATCGGCGAGCGGATACGAATCAGACAAGTTGAGTTTTTTATCCTCGACAGCTTTCATGATTGCCATAGCAATCGGTACTTTGATAGTGCTCGCCGCAGTAAATTCATCCCGCTCATTCAAGCCAACCCACGCCGCGTTGTTGAGGTACAAGAAATACACATAGGTTTTCGCTGAATACTTTTTTTGGATGTCCTGCAACTGCGCTTTGAGCGGCTTAAAATTGATGATGAAATGTTTGTTGATGCCGGCGCCAATGATCGGATTTATGAATGAAAACTGCGACGACGTGGCATTCCCAGTCTGTAGCGCCTGATGCGGCATGGCGACCGGTGTCGCCACGATGGATACCGCACCGCGCGATGCAGAGGTGTTCATGTATCCCACGAACAACACGATGAGTATCACCCCGAACACTATTTGTATAATAAAAAATTTCTTCATATGGTGTTATGAACGTAGACTACCATACTACATCAGTTTGCGGATCAAGATGGCCGACCCGTATCCGAGTATCACACGCGAATCTATAGCCGAGTTTGCCGGCGTGTTCATAAAAATAAAGGTCTTGTGTGTACACCTTGGCACCGACGCCGGGAATAAATTCCTGCTTGGTTTCAAACCATGGCTTGTTGAAACGTTCATCTTTGAACATCTCTATCTTGAACAAATTGAAGCCCATGCCAAGCCCTCGAGCCTGTTGCACCGTATCCGGGATAGGCTTTTGGGGAATAAAATTGACTGGTTCGATAATCGGGTCGCCATAAATCATTGGCTGTCCCCCTTCCCCCTTCGTCCAATACAATCCTCCTACGACATCATATCTATCCATGCTTTCGTATAACTTTATTAGCCCGTCCGGTGGCGGAAGATTATCTTCCTCAATAGTTAGCATGTATTTCCATTTCGAAAGTTCCGGATTCCCTAGAATCATCTCGACTGCCATATTATACGCCTGGCCGACTTCGTACCCGCGTATGAACAAAGGGCCGATGACTTTTTGATTCATGGGACGAATCATGCCCATCCACGACTGTACCACGCGGTCAGAAATCATGCCTCGCGTAGGACATACGATAATGGTCGAAAGATCCTGATAGGTTTTGCTCTTGTTGAGACGCTCAATAGATGCCGCTAAATCAGCATTATGAAGTCCGAGATTCAAATTTTCTATGATGACTGCAGGTTTCATATTATGAGCTGATGAGGTTGATATACGGCCACAAGTGCTGGCTTGTACCGCCTGTATTTGTGATAGCGGTGGTATTTATGGAGCTTGGCATGAAGACAGCAGTGACAACGTTGGTATTCGTAGTAGATGAAAAAACACCGAGGAATCTGAATGGCGATATGGTAGCCGCCGATCCGAGCTGGCCAGCGGTCGTCTGTGATTCATTGAGGAACATGTTGTTATATCCAGACACGACGTTAGACCCGCCCGTGATATTGTTCTGTCCGTATACAATCCAGTACTGGCCTGCGGAGAACGAGTTGGCCCCGGTAAGAATAGGGAGGGCGCGAACACCAGCATAGTTTGCCGATATGTTGCCCCCCGAAGATGAACTGTTCGACGTGCTATTGGTCCCCCAGTAAAACCTATGGCTCACCGCCGTGACGCTGTTCTGCGTCATTTCGTGTCTGAACATATATGATGAGAGTAGTGACAACGCCGTTCCGCCATTCAAGGTATATATTCCCACATAGCGGTTCACCGAGGCGGTTCCTGTACCGGCAACGGTCACATTGGATACCCAGAGATTTGCGCGGTTATACGTAACTGCATCCTCAACAATCATAGGTGCCACGCGGAACACTGCAGAAAACTGTGTTGACCCTCCTGTAGCTCCTGAGGTCCCGGTGTTATTTGTATTCGATGCTAATCCTGTAGGGACCGGTGGCCAATGTGATATGGTTTGTCCTCCTCCAGCCGCATTCACGCTCGCGGTGATTGTACCTTGGTTGATACCGAAGGTCACACCGTTCGCATTATCAAAATTGACCGTCCCCACGCTTGCCGGCGTACCGCCGTTCGCGTTGATGGCTGCAATAGTAGTCGTACCGGAGGTGCCCAATTCTTCTATAACGCCATTCTCGCAGATGAGCGCCTGCGTCGTCACTGAGTTGTACCACATGTAGCCGCTCGTGGAGCACGACTGTCCGACATATTCTGCAGTCGTATTGTTCGTATCGAGCGCAAGCTCAACCGGGTTTGCTTGGCCGCCGGCGCCGACTTGGACAATATTGAGAGTTGGATCAGTTTTCAAGAGCGACCCATACACATTTGCAGACTGCATCGCATATCCCGATGAGAGGACCTGCTGGCGCGGCAAGAGCGCCTCCCACGAACCGCCGCAGGTAGATGTGACCGTGTTCACTTCGACTTGGAGATACGCAATGGATGTCGTCGAAAAATCAAAGACCGACGAACTTAGGGTGTCTGCCTGTCCAACAACAGCATTGAAAACCCCGTCCGTCGTCGTTGCAGTGGTATTTGTCGGCGTCCCACCCGGCCACAGCTTGTTCCCTCCCGATGAGGCATCATAGATAGAAAAACGATAACAATAGACCGTGCCCGTACCGCCAAGGGCATTACCCGAACTATCGGTAAGACGTCCCTCATATGCTATTTTGAGCGGCGCACCGGCTGCGGCAGAACTTTTCTCAGGCCAAATCAAATGGCCAGCAAGCGAAATCGAAAGCACAACAGAAAGTGCCACCTGTACAACCATAAGTACGCCAACTACGAGGGCGTTGCGGTTTTTCGATATGTACAGGAACACTTTTCCGTCTTGGATGGACATGGGTTAAATGGGAATGGAAAAATTACATGGTGATATGCGCCAAACTTTCATCCGCATCCGCATACTTGCGTTCAAAGGATTCCTGCAGATCCTCACTCTTCGGCAATACCACCTCGTTGAAATGAAAATTCGCGTGCACGCCGTATTCTATCGGCGACACCATCTTGAAAAAATACGTCTCGGCGCGCTTCCCTTTGTCTTTGACTAAGGTATATTGCCAGCCGAATTCCTTGACCTCTTCGAGTGAAGACGGCTTCAGGAATGATCCCACGATTTCCTTGATGGGGATTACCGTATCTATGCGATAAATCATATCATAATTGAACCCGTATGCACTGGGTTGGCGATCAGGATAGAGCGCGCCGAGAAGCCGTTTCATCTCTATGGCAAGTTTTGCATCCTGTGGCGAACGGTTCATCTTGTCTTCCAGGCGTATTTTGGTCGGTTCAAAAATCCATTGGAATCCAGTAACGGGAAATTCAAAAATGCGCGTCAGCATCGAAGGATTATCGGAAAAAGTTGCACCTTTGACTTGGTCTGCCGAGTACAAACCAAAAATCTGCGAAGCTTCGGGTAAAGAAATAGTCCCCTGAGGGAAAATGGCAATGATGTTTGATCGCTGGATGTGTTTTGCGGTTATATTCATAGCGGTTTTTTCGTCCTATCCGTTATTCGTCACTGGTTGATAATCTGTACGGTAGTGGTAGCCTCGATGGTGACTGGGAATATGTCGCTCACCACATTCCATGTCCCTTCTTCCCCTTGTTCTCCAACGACAAGGTACTGCAACCCTCCTCGCGTTTCAGGCGAGAGTGAGGCGAGGTCAAAAGAGAAATGGCCATCCCTGCATTCATCAGCCCTGTTTACTATAAAGGACCGTGGTCGTTTCAAATAATCTTCCATGTTACGGTAGGTAAGAACCACGAAATACTTCTTTCCACAGCTTCCTGATACTTGCAATGAAGCACCTTCTCCGCTCGCCGAGACAGCGACCTTTTTTGATTGAATCTTTCCAGATGCTCTCCCTTCGCTGTCAAACGTCTCATGCATAATACTAATGGTTGTACCCACCGATGGGAACAGCAATTTTTTTGTGCGGAGTTCGGTCGTCGGACGAGGTGCTGGGGCGTCAGCAACTATATCATATGCGTTTTCAGGACCGTTACCATCACCGATCAGGCTATCGACTGCGTTTGAAACTGCAGCAAGGCCCTGCGACGCAAGCTCGGCAACAGTCTGTTTGTATTCCGCTTTCATAGAAATGCTATCCAAATATATATCCGGTTTTTCGTCGATAGTTGGGAGAACAGAGACCATCACTTGGAGCCTTTTTACCTCATCCCACGAGGTCACCGGAATCTCGACGGAGAAATGTTGCCAATTGTCCCTGTTGACACGACCAATCGCAGTCCAACGGATACCGTCAAGACTGTAGCTGATCTCAAGATAATCTTTGAATGACTCGCTTGTGAGCGGCGACTGGACAACCGCATCGACTTCAGCCGCGTGCACCTCAGAAATAATCAAGGAAGAAAGGAGTGAACCAAGATTGTGATGAGTATTAAAGGTTGTTGGCGCATCACCTGAGGGCGCAGGGGCTGGATCTGAAGCCGACGTAGGAGCAGGTGTGGAAGCAGGTGCCGGCCCAGGAGCTGGAGGAGGGTTTGTCTGACCTGAAGATGGTGGGTTTGCATCGGTATTCGCACTGCCTGTTCCTGGCGCGGTTCCAGAGTCAGAGTTTGTGGTCGGCTGATGTGTAGTCGAGTTTGTTGTTGGATTATCTAGCGAGGGCGACGCTGGGGTAGGACTTGCAGTCGTAGTGGCATTCGTGTTTGTGTCTGTTGAATTTGGTATCAGTGGTATTTCGGTCGTCGTCGACGTTCCATTTGTGGTGGAGGGCGCATGAGTATTCACTGAATCCCCCACGGCCGCGGTATTTGGGCTACTTGAAGATGATTGGGTCTGTGGCGTCGTTGTAGATACTGTCGACGTTGCAGCAGGAGGAGTAAAACCAGTGTTCGGAGATATGCCCGAAGGGTTGGAGCTCGTGCTCGTATATGAGTCTATCTTTGGTGTGTCGGCCGTGGCTCCTTTGAAGTCCAAAAGCCAGTTGAACGAGATGACTGCTTTTGTTGGCGGATTTTTTGCATTGCGTACCGAGAAATAACCGCAAAACATCTGCGACGCTATCGACGACTCAAGATATGCCGAATTTTGCGCATTGAACTTGCTTGGGTCAAAATCGCCAGTCACAGCTGCAGGACCGCTCGCATGCTGTGGGTATTTCCAGCCACCGAGACAGAAATTTGGATAGTAAATCACGCTGGCCGCCTCAGCCGGCTGTGTCGTATGGACCATCAGGCGCACAAAAACGAGTAGTGCAAATGCGACAATTGCCGTACCTGCGACAATGGCAAGAGTGCGGACGGCCACTCGTTGGGTTCGTGCATATACACTCATGACGAATACCCTTATTCTATCATGCTTCACAAGCACCTCCCCTGTGGAGAGAAGCTGTTAAACCTTGAGATATCGTCGTGCCGCTATATAGCTCGGGATTGCTCCCAACATAACCCCTGCGCCCATAATTATCACAAAAATTTCACCAAAATGTCCTGTAAAATAACGAGAGAGCATGTTCACCGCTAATTCAAAATCAGATGCCACCTGGACGCCGGCAAATTTGAGTATCAACGCATCGCTCCAGTAGGCAAAAGCCGCCATCAAGATAAGGGTAATGACTCCAGAAATGACTCCGTACATGACACCTGAGACGACGAGTGGACCGCGCACGTATGTATTGCTTGCGCCGACCAGCTTCATGACCGAAATCTCATCCCGAGCCGTGTACACAATAAGTCGAATCGTATTCCAAATAACGATAATGGCCACAACCACGA
>JAHFMB010000008.1 GCA_023269245.1 Candidatus Tayloriibacteriota bacterium | reverse complement strand
CTTACAAGCTTTCTTTCCTTCACGTTTTTCTATTTCGGGAAAAAAGAAATGGATAAACACAGACCGGATATTTGTTTCAATAAAAGGGAAGGGGACATTATAAGCAAAGGCGAGAATTGATCCGGCGGTGTTGGGGCCGATTCCTGGAAGCGCGCGCAATTCGTCAAAAGAATTCGGTAATGTGCCAGCCGATTTTCCGCCATTCGTAATCGTTTCAGCGATTCGCTTCAAAAAAAGTGCACGGCGATTGTAGCCGAGGCCCGACCATTCAGCAAGGACATCCCTTGTTGTAGCGTGGGCGAGCGATGACCAATCAGGAAAACGTTTTATAAATGATTCGAATTTGTTCAAGACACGATGAACCTGCGTCTGTTGGAGCATAATTTCTGAGACGACAACATAATAGGGGCGCGTATCAGTGCGCCACGGCATGTCACGGCGATGTACTCTGTAGAATGACCATATGGTCTTTTTAAAGCCTTCCATGCCCGTATCATATCGGACAGCTTCACCAAATACCACCTACAACAAAAAATACCGCCAATGTGGCGGTATTTTTTGTTCAAAAGAAGGTATTACTGGATGGGAGTCGTAGTATTCTTCTTGCCGCGAACTGCCCATGAACCTGGGCCTGAAACGATGAGTCCGAGCAATGCCGCCAATACAGCGAGCGGTACGGTAACCATTTGGGGAGAGTTGATAGCGACCAAAATCGAGGCGACGATCATGATAATCACCAGAACTGATGCGGCAAGACAGTTCCAAAGACCGATGACGAGCAAAATGCCGCCGATGAATTCTGCATAGCCGACGATGTAGGCGAGGAACGCAGGAATGCCCATTGATGAGAAGTAGCCAATGGTCGAAGCCATATCTGCAATCTTCATCCAACCGGTGTAAATGAAAATACCGCCGATAACGATGCGGATGACGAGTAATGCGAGGTTCTTACTTGTAGGGGACAGGGTCATGTTGTTTTTGTTTATTTTTTTATAACGTAATAACTGAACGATTGTATCATAATACTCGTTCACTGCGGAGACGGTGGGATTCGAACCCACGAGGGAGTTGCCCCCCTAACACCTTAGCACGGTGCCGCTTTCGACCACTCAGCCACGTCTCCAAAACGATACTGTGCCATTCTTGCACAAAAGGGGGAGTTAATCAAAATAGCTTAGCCGTTTCTGTTTCTTTTTCGGAAAATTCACGCTACTATAGTGTCATGAAGACGATTATAGACGAAAAGCTTATTAATGAGCTTCTTGAACGAAGTGTAGAAGAAATCTTGCCCTCCAAAGAGCTACTCAAGAAAGAGCTTTTGTCTGGTCGTCAACTGCGTATATACATTGGTGCGGATCCGACCGGTACAGCTCTACATCTCGGTCATGCAACCAATTTTATGGTTCTCGAAAAGCTTCGAAAGCTTGGTCATAAAGTAATAATTCTGATTGGTGATTTTACTGCACGCATTGGTGATCCCACTGATAAGACTGCTACTCGTGTTCAGCTGACTCGCGAGCAAGTACAGGAAAACACAAAGACATGGCTCAAACAAATAGCCCCGATTGTTGGATTGAAGGACGGTACTAACCCAGTTGAGGTCGTATACAACCATGATTGGTTGGCCAAAATGACATTTGAAGATGTTATGAATCTTGCCTCAAACTTTACTGTTCAACGCATGCTTGAACGCGATATGTTCGAGAAAAGAATTAAGGAACAGAAGCCTATATATGTCCACGAGTTTTTTTATCCGTTGATGCAGGGATATGATAGCGTTCAATTGGACGTTGATATTGAGATCTGCGGCAACGATCAAAAGTTCAATGCACTTGCTGGACGCACTCTTGTTCAGCGATACAAGAACAAGGAAAAATTTGTTTTTATTACAACATTATTGGAAAATCCGGTAACTGGAGAGAAGATGATGTCCAAGAGCTTGGGAACTGGCGTTTTTCTCGACGTTTCTAGTGCTGATATGTATGGTAAAGTTATGGCTCAACCTGACGAAAACATCCCACAGCTTTTTACTGATTGCACGTACGTTAGTCTCAGCGACATAGATGTCATAAGGAAAGATCTTGCAGCCCAGAAGGTTAATCCTCGAAACGTAAAGGCTAAATTAGCTTTTGAAATCACAAAAATATATCATGGAGAAGAGGCTGCACGAAAGGCTGAAAATTCTTTCAACGTGACCTTTGCAAAAGGAGGGGTTCCTGATGAGATTCAAGAAGTAACATACACTGTCGCCGATTCTCTCGCTGAAGTGCTTGTGAAGGCTGGGGTCATCCCTTCAAAAGCAGAATGGAGGAGGCTTATTGGTGGTGGCGGCGTCAAAACCGAAGACGATGAGAAGATTTCTGATCCAAATTTCAAGCCCGCGAAAACGATGGTGCTCAAGATCGGGAAGAGGAGGTTCGTAAAGGTGGTTATATAAAATGAAACTGGTGTGTCTCAACGCGTGGGGAGGAAGAATGGGCACTGCATTCACCGATTTTGTCGTATTACACAAAGACGCGGATGTTTTTTGTTTTCAGGAAATTTTTAGCAATGGAGAATCAGGTGCTTACACCAATCTTACTAATATCAAGAATCCAAACCCGGACATCTTTCAAACTCTTGAAAAAGTGCTACCCAGCCACACGGGAGTCTTTTGTTCGGTTCATGATGGTATATACGGGATTGCGTGCTTTATAAAGAAAAACCTCCCTATACTAGATTCTGGGGAAGTGTATATCTATCGAAATGATGCTATGGATTGGAATCATCCGACAATGGACCATACACGCAAGATGCAGTGGGTTACACTGGCTGTGCCGGACAGGGATGTCACCGTTATGAATCTTCACGGCTTTCATAGCCCGACGAAAATAGATTGTCCGGAACGCCTAGCGCAGGCCCGTATTATTAGTACGTTTTTGGAGTCAATTGATGGGCCGTTCATCTTGGCAGGTGACTTTAATATGACTCTTGAGACCGAGAGCACACGTGTTATTGAAAAAGATGCGCGTAATCTGATACGAGAATATGGCATCACAGCGACGCGTAATGAGCTCTACAAAAAATCAGAACGATACGCCGACTTTATATTTGTGAGCAGGGACATTTCAGTGAAGAGTTTCAATGTCTTGCCCGATCTGGTCTCGGATCATTGTCCACTCATCCTTGAATGGTAAAAGTGACGAGGATTTAGTCACTTTTTGTTTGCTGAGTATGAAGAGTGCCTTAGGTCCGGTCGGAAATTCTGGCGTGGAGTCTTAGTGCGCCAAGGAAATTGCACCCACATCAGAAAATCCGGCCGCTCCCAGTGTCTCAATTGCCTCGTACATAGTACTTCCTGTGGTAATTACGTCGTCTATCACAATAATTTTGGCCCGCAATAATTCGGGAGTAATCACATTTCTACGTACCCCAAAGATTCCTTTGGCACTTTCAACACGCTCATGGCGACCTTTCAATGTCTGACGTGTCGCATGATGCGTGCGAAATAGAATGTCTTTCCGTACAGTAAATCGTGAATAGTCGTTGGTCTGTTCAAGTCTCTCCATCTCGTCCGTAAGTAATTCGCACTGGTTGTACCCGCGCTCTTTACGTCGGCGATTTGTTATGGGCATCGGTATTACGACCGCCGCAGGTGGAGGGAGAGAGTTTTCGGGACGCTTCGGACTGAGCGAAGGCGAAGGAGAACCAGCCGCGACCTCAGCAGAGGTCGACGGCGTGTCCCGCAAAACTGCTCTCCTGACACCTGCGGCGGTCGTCACGAGTCTTTTCCACAGTGCATACCCACCAATTTGTACTGCATGTGCCGACTTTTTGTACTTGATGTGCCAAATCATTTTCGCTACACGTTCGTCTTTATACGCAAACACCGATTGTGCATTGGGCATATCAACTGCCAATCCTGAATAATCCGGTGCCGGCGGTAATTTTCCCAACGCATCTTCAGGTGACAAGGAAAGCATTTCGTATTCTGCCCAGGAAAGGGGGAAGAGAGCGTCAAGGATAGTTTTATATAAAGTGGAAATAAATATCATGCACGCATTGTACTGCATCATTGTTCTAGCCGGCCCCTAAACACGTTGATAATCTGTGCATATGGGTGGTGCGGCAGCTATATCCCGCTTTGCAGTTTGTCTTTTTCACTGTAAACTTAGGCTATGGGCCTCTTTTCCTCATTTTTCAAAAAAGAGTCGAGCGTCTTGGGCGTGGACATCGGCTCCTCGGCTATTAAAGTTGTTCAGATAAAAAAGAAACGCGGCCGTGCCGTTCTCGAAACCTACGGTGAACTTGCCCTCGGTCCCTATGCCGGTTTGGAAGTCGGTCGTGCGGCAAGTATTCCCGCTGACAAAATAATCGAAGCTATCCGTGACATTCTCAAAGAAGCAAAAACTACAACCGGTATGTGCGGTGTGGCTCTTCCACTGTCGTCAAGCCTCATTTCATTTATTTCCATCCCTCCTGTTCCGGAGAAGCAGATGGCGGAAGTTATTTCCATTGAAGCCCGCAAGTATATTCCTGTTCCACTCAACGAAGTATTACTTGATTGGTCGATTATTCCCAAAGAAGATGCTTATGTGAATGAAGAAGAGTCGGTCAAACCTGAAAAGCAGGGCAGTGATGTACTAGTCGTCGCGATTCACAATCAGTACATTAGCGATTACCAAAATATTATGGCGGGCAGCGGCCTTGCCCCGAGTTTTTATGAGATTGAGATTTTTAGCTCAATACGAGCCGTGGTTGACCAGGGTGTCAGCACGGTAATGATTGTTGATATGGGGGCGCGTTCGACGAAGCTGTACATCGTCGAACGGGGGATTCTCCGTGCTTCGCATATCATCAATAAAGGCTCCCAAGACATTACCCTGGCACTCTCAAAGGCAATGAGCATTACCGTCAATGAAGCGGAGAGTATGAAGCGTACCTATGGACTCAAAGGCGGACCCGAGTACCGTGAGCTTACGGAGATTATCACCGTCAACCTCGATTATATTTTCTACGAGGCCAATGCGTCCCTTCTCAATTATCAGAAAAAATTCGGCAAGAATGTCAGCAAGGTTATCTTGACGGGCGGCGGAGTCCTTCTTAAAGGATTTACCGACTTGGCAAAGATCAGTTTTCAAACCAACGTTATTTATGCGGATCCATTTGGTAAGCTCGAAACCCCGGCATTTCTCGCCGAAGAGTTTACGCAAGCTGGCCCGGAGTTTGCAGTCGCTATTGGCGTCGCCTTACGACGCCTCTCGGAGCTGGAATAAGTTATCGATAAGAACAGGAGGCACAGCACAGGTGTGTCGCCGCTCCAATAAACGATGAGGTATGCGGCTCATGTGGTAGCTACTATTTCCGCGTTGACACACCTGTGCTGTGCCTCCTGTTCTTACTTGTTATAGTCATGCGACGGCTCCGCAGTTGAGCGCAATTATGCGGGTTATACACAACCCACAGGATGTCCATTTCTGCTATAATCTGAGGGAATATGGAAACCAAATTCCAAACCTCATTTATACCCAAGAAACCGTTGATTCCGGTTGGCGGACTGACGCAGTCTGCACCACACCGTTCCTTTAGTTTCCTCATGGTCATATCCGTTTTGTTGTTTATTGTATCTATCGGCGTTGCCGGAGGCACCTATTTTTATAAGTCATACCTCGAGTCTTCACAGGTAAAATACCGAGAAGAGCTTGCGCTCCGGGAAAAACAGTTCAATCCGGACCTTATAGAAGAGTTGAAACATCAAAACGTGAAGATAGATATCGGCAAGCAATTGATTCAGAACCATCTCGCGGTATCACAGATTTTCGATATTATCGGGCGCCTGACAATTGAAAATGTCCGCTTTACCAGCATGGATTTGGCAATCGGCCAAAATAGCGGCGAAGGCATCAAAGTCTCCATGAAAGGATATGGCACGAGCCTCAGCGCGGTGGCCTGGCAGTCGGACGTGCTCGGTCAGCTCGAAAGATACGGGTTGCGCAAAGTCGTAAAAAACCCGATTCTTTCTGATCCGGCTTTGGACGCGGCGGGTCTGGTCTCTTTTGGATTTTCCGCGACTATCGACCCCGAGAGCTTGTCCTACGTGAAAAGTTTGCAGCCGCCGAGCACCGCGACATCGACTACCCCATAATATATCCCTATGAACAGGAACATTACCGCAATCATCCTTGTAGTTCTCGCCATCGGCATCTATTTGACATTTACCAATGCGAAAATTGCCGAGATAAAAGACGTGTCCGTAATCAATGATGAGTATCTTTCCGCGATTGCGAATGCAAACCAGCTGGTCAAAGTCCGCGATTCTGTGCTCAAGGATTATAATGCTCTTTCTGATGACGATCGCGAGCGCTTGTCCAAAATGCTTCCGAACACCGTTGATAATATCCGTTTGATTATAGATCTCAACAGTGTTGCGCTTCGCCACGGGTTTCCGCTCAGAAACATCAAAGCGGCCGCCACATCAGCAATCAATGGTAAAGGGACCCCCTCACTGCCGCAGACACAGGATACCAGTGGAGGGCAGGGCAGGGCCGCAAGCAATACGTCCATACCGACGCCTGTCCTCGACACGGTCACTGTCTCGTTCAGCGTGACCGCTCCCTATCAGCAATTTATCGATTTACTCAGAGATCTTGAGGCGAACCTCCGCATTATGGATGTCACACACCTGACGGTGTCGGCAGGCAGTGCACCTGGATCGTATGATTTTGGTGTGGAACTCAAGACGTATTGGCTTCGCCAACAATAACAAATCACATGAAACAGCAACCACATTCGAGAAAAACCCTCATCGTCGCGATTGTCGCCATCATCATATTGGCGCTCGTGTATTTCTATTTTTCTGGGGGCGCGGCAACGCCTGATGCTTCGAGTACGTTACAGACTCAGTCGGCCAACGTGGTGGGCACCCGAGTCCTGAGCCTGCTCAACCAGATAAAATCTCTGCGCATCGATACCTCCATATTCAAAGATCAGGCGTATCAGACGCTTGTCGATTATGCGGTAGAAATCCCGGAGCTTCCGGTCGGACGTCCAAACCCGTTCGCGCCCTTGCCGGGAGTGCCGACAACTCCCGCAGGAGTTAATACCGCTCGATAACCCGAGCGGCTTTCGACTACCATGTCCGTTCTCGACATCCTTTTGCAAAAGAAACTCATCACCAAGGATGATATCCGCGATATCCGCAAACAAACCGGTGCGGGCACGAGTCTTGATGACGCCTTGCTGGCGCACGGCGTGAAGCCTGATGAGATTATTATCGCCCGCGGCGAGTTTCTCAATATTCCCGTACGCGCGATTACTGAAGCATCGGTTCCGTTTGAAGTATTGGAATATATTCCGGAAGAATCTGCCGCTCATTATAGATTTGTGCCGATAGCTGTCCATGATGGCACGCTCGAAGTCGGCATTGTCGATCCTGACAATATGGAAGCTCGTGATGCCCTCAATTTTCTTGCTGCAAAAAGGAATATTCCGTATAAAATATTTTTGATCACCATTGATGATTTTCAGAAAGTCATGGAGATGTACAAGGGTATAACAGGGGAGGTGTCGAAGGCCCTTTCTGAACTTGAGACCGAATTGTCGGTGGATTCACGGGATACGATAAAAAAAGAAGATACCGGCACATTACCCCCGCAGAAATCTGGTGAAAAACCAGGCGAGGAGACTCTTATCATCGAAGACGCGCCCGTGGTCAAGATTGTGGCTACCATCGTCCGCTATGCAGTCGAAGGTGAGGCGTCAGACGTGCATATCGAACATATGCGCGACCGTATCCGTGTTCGTTTTCGTGTTGACGGTATCCTGAATACGTCACTTATTCTGCCGCCCCAAGTCCACTCCGCCGTGGTAGCCCGCATCAAAGTGCTTTCAAACATGCGCCTCGACGAAAAGCGCAAGCCACAGGATGGCCGCTTCTCGGCTCGCATCGACGGCCGCAAAATTGACTTCCGCGTCTCCACATTTCCTTCATATTATGGCGAGAAGGTTGAAATGCGTATTCTCGATCAGGCTAAAGGAGTCCGCCCGCTCGACGAACTCGGCCTCTCGACGAAAAATCTCGGTATGCTGCGCGACGCCATCAACAAGCCGTACGGCCTCATCCTCATCACCGGTCCGACAGGCTCAGGAAAGTCTACAACGCTGTACTCCGTATTGAGCGAAGTCGACCGTGAAAGCTACAACGTATTGTCTTTGGAAGACCCAGTTGAATATCAAATGGAAGGAGTCAGTCAGTCTCAAGTCAGGCCGGAAATCGGGTACGATTTTGCCTCAGGATTGCGCACCACTTTGCGCCAGGACCCCGACATCATCATGGTGGGTGAGATTCGCGATAAGGAGACGGCGCAGCTTGCGGTCCAGGCGGCGCTGACTGGCCACTTGGTGTTTTCAACATTGCATACCAACAACTCCGCTGGTGTTATTCCACGTCTTATCGACATGGGCGTCGATCCGTATCTGATCGCGCCGACGCTCATCCTTGCTATGGCTCAGCGCCTCGTAGGTGTTCTGCCGAAGGGCGCGGGCGAGCCTGTCCCTGTGGATGGCAGCTTGAAGGCTATGATCGACAGGGAATTTGCCGATTTGCCGGCTGAATTCAAAAAAGAAATTCCATTCCAAAACACAGTCCGTAAAATTAAAACTACTCCGGAATTACCGAAAGGAACCCGCGGGCGTATGGCAGTCGTTGAAATGTTCCCGATGGATAAAGATATTGAACAGGCGATCCTCAAGAATCCGACGGAAGCTGAAGTTCGCCGCATCACCCGTTCGAAGGGTATGATTTCGCTCAAGGAGGATGCCCTCATCAAGGCGTTCAATCAGGTGATACCGATAGAAGAGGTTAATAAGTTGTAGTATAATACCGCCATGGCTGACCAATCTTCTTCACACAAAAAAATAATGCTGGTCGATGATGATAAATTCCTGCTTGATATGTACGCAATCAAGTTTTCCAAGGCTGGATATGAGGTAAAAACGGCAGATTCCACTGATGGAGGACTCAAGCTGGTGAGGGACGGGTATATTCCCGATGTCATGCTTGTGGACATTGTTATGCCTGGCATGGATGGGCTCGATCTTGTTAATGCCATCCGCAAAGAGCGGCTTGCTCCGAGCGCTGTCATGATCATGCTTACCAATCAAGGGTCATCGGATGATATTTCGCGCGCAAAAAAACTCGGCGTTGATGGATATATAGTAAAGGCAACCACGATTCCATCCGAGGTCTTGGCTGAAGTCGAGAGGATTATCAATAGTAAGAAAACATGAGATACGAGCTAAGAGATACGAGCTAGGATTTTCTTACCTCATATCTCTTACCTCATATCTCTTATCCCCATGGATTACAGAAAAGAAATCGAAGAACTCGTCGACCTGCTTATCAAAGAGGGGGCTTCTGATCTCCACCTGGGTTCCGGACGCACGCCGACTATCCGCGTGTCGGGAGGCCTCATCCCGCTTGTCAAAAAACCAGTGTTGACTGACGCTGACATGAAAGGTTTCGTTAAGGCTTTTCTCAGCCAGCCGAACCTCGATCTACTCGAATCAGCCAAAGACGTCGATTTTTCATATAGCTTGCCGCACGCGCGATTTCGCGGCAACGTGTATTACCACCAAAATGTACTGTCGGTAGCTCTCCGCCTGATTCCAAAGACAATCCGCACACTCTCTGAACTCAATCTACCCCCAATACTCGAATCATTTACCCGAAAGCCCCAGGGATTTTTTCTGGTGGTAGGTCCGATCGGACAAGGAAAGACGACGACACTTGCGACTCTCGTCGAAATGATCAATCAGACTCGCACGGAACATATACTGACGATTGAGGACCCGATCGAATATTTGTTCGAGTCAAAGAAGTCCATCATCGATCAGCGCGAGGTCCGTTTTGACACACCTGACTTTCAGAGCGCACTCACATCGATGTTTCGGCAGGATATTGATGTGTGCATGGTGGGTGAGATGCGCGACATCAATACCATTGCCACCGCGGTCACGGCGGCCGAGACCGGACACCTTATTTTCTCGACACTTCACACGAACAACGCGGCGCAGACCATCAACCGCATTATAGACTCATTCCCTTCGGGGCAGCAGGATCAGATTCGCATTCAGTTGGCTGGCTCTCTCTCGGGTATTTTCTCGCAGCGCCTCATCCCGCGCATTTCAGGCGGCCTGATTCCCGCGTACGAGCTGCTCATCAATAACAATGCCGTCGCCAATCTCATCCGCGAAAAACGCATCCACGAACTCAATTCCGTTATTGAGACGAGTTCGCAGGAGGGGATGATTGATATGAACCGTTCTCTGGCAGAACTTGTGCGTTCCGGCGAGATTAGTGTCGAGAGTGCGTACATAAACTCGCTCAATCCGAAGACGCTCGAACGCATGATATAATATAATACACCCATGCTGTTCACTTACGAAGCTGTTGACGCCACAGGGGCGCAAAAAAACGGTTCCATCGACGCGGTCAATGTCGACATCGCCATTTCCTCGTTGCAGAGAAGGGGATTGGTGCTCACTACCATACATGCCGCCGACGCTGGCTCATCTTCGTCATTCCTTTCAAAAAATATTTCATTCTTTGACCGTGTATCGAACAAGGACGTGGTCATCCTGTCTCGCCAGCTTTCAACACTTTTCGAGGCGCAGGTTTCAGCCCTCCGTATTTTCCGGCTGTTGGGTGCCGAGACTGAAAATCATGTTCTTGGCGCGAAACTGACGACGATTGCCGATGATCTCCAGGCGGGCAGTTCCATCTCAGCTGCACTCGCGAAGCATTCGAAGATTTTTTCCGAGTTCTACGTGAGCATGGTCAAAGCCGGTGAAGAGTCCGGGAAATTGGATGAAACGTTCCAGTATTTGGCTGATTATCTCGATCGTAC
Source organism: Candidatus Tayloriibacteriota bacterium (assembly GCA_023269245.1). Classification (GTDB taxonomy): domain Bacteria; phylum Patescibacteriota; class Minisyncoccia; order Phycocordibacterales; family PALSA-1337; genus C7867-002. The sequence continues at coordinate 5,551 of JAHFMB010000008.1, read as the reverse complement.
CTACGAATTGACCTCGAAAGTAAAAGGGGCGCTCATATATCCGGCATTCGTCGTGGTTACATTCATCACAGTCATGATTCTGATGTTTACCATGGTTATTCCGAAAATCAGTGGCATTTTGACTGATTCCGGTGCCGAAATTCCTTCATATACCAAAGTTATACTCGGCATAAGCAATTTTCTCGTCCAGTACGGGTTCATCATACTAGGAGTCGTCGTGATTGCCGGTTTCTTTCTTGTCCGCTATGTACGCACACCGACAGGTAAAGATGCGTTTGATCGCTTCAAACTCCACCTGCCATACATCAGTTCGCTGTACCGTAAACTGTATTTGTCGCGTTTGGCGGATAATATGACAACGATGCTGATGTCCGGTATTCCTATGGTGCGTTCCCTCGAGCTTACGTCCAACGTCATCAATAATACCGTATATCGTAATTTGCTTACGGCGGCCGTGGACTCGGTCAAGGGAGGCAAAACTCTTTCAGAGTCACTTTCCGATGACCCTGATGCTATTCCAGGCATTATGACCCAAATGATGAAAGTTGGCGAAGAGTCCGGCGAATTGGGCAACATTCTGAAGACAGTCGCAAAATTCTACAGCCGTGAAGTAGCCACTGCGGTCGACTCACTTGTCTCACTTATAGAGCCGCTGATGATCGTCTTTCTCGGCGGGGGAGTGGCTGTTTTGCTGGCATCCGTGCTCGTGCCTATTTATAATATCGCTTCGAGCCAGTAATTGGGCCGTATTTTAATGGCCGTTATACCCATTCGGGCATGGCTCCGCTCGTAGAACCTCGCGGGTTATCCACAGCAAGCTTCAAATTTGGCAGTTTCGTGGGGTGCTATAATGTACGTGTTAAACCTTTACGTTGATAATACGAGGTTTTATAAATTTATTAGTATTTATTAGAAGTAATTATATCTCATGAAAACATTCACAAGAGGTTTTACTCTTATCGAATTGCTCGTGGTCATCGCTATTATTGGTATTTTGTCGAGCGTTGTGTTGGTCTCTCTTGGTTCGGCACGAAGCAAGGGTAAGGATGCTGGCATTCAGGAACAGCTCTCATCTTTGAGGAGCGCAGTTGAGCTTGCTGCTGATGGAGGGTCTTACGCTACGATCTTTACTGGAGGTAACACATGGGGGTCATCAAATGCGAATGTCCAGGCGATATTGACTGGTATTACTGCACAATCGGGTTCTGGTAACCAAGTTGCAGGTTCGAATGCGACTGCATGGGCAGCTGCAGCACGATCTGCAACCTCAACTCCTGGGAACTGGTATTGTATTGATAGCACAGGCGCAAACGGACTGCGTGCTGCGGCATCGATTAGCGGTACCATCACTGCTTGTCCTGCTAACTAGTTTAGTTTTCCGCAAAACCGCCCCATGAGGGCGGTTTTTGTTATACACGGCAGTCTATACTGGGCAATCTTGCCCTTATGCTACAATACTGTCATGCACATATCTCTTATCTCAAAAAAAGGTTTCACCCTCGTTGAATTATTGGTAGTGATAGCTATTATCGCCCTGCTCTCAGGTATTGTCATGACCAGTCTCAGCGCCCCGAAGGGCAAGGCGCGTGATGCGAAACGAATTTCTGATATTGGAAATATTCAGGTCGCGCTGGCTTTGTTTTTTGACCGGTGTAAACAATACCCTTGGAATATACCGTTGGCGACTTCGGCGAGCGAGGGCTGTCCTTCAGGTATCACGTTGGGAAGTTTTATGTCAGTCATACCGACGGCGCCAGCTCCTGGCACGTACAAATATGCGATTCTTGAAAATGCCGATGGAGAGGCCATTGACTATGTCCTTTCAACCACATTGGAATCGACAAGTGAAATTGTAAAAGATGGCTTGCCCGCATATCCTCCGTATACAGCTCCTTCGGGCAGCTCGTGGCAGCAGGGAGCTCAGGGTATCATATGTAGCAACGTATCAGGATCGAAAGATTATTGTGTTGGTTCAAAATAGATCCGCTTGTAATGACTTCACTCTCCCTTATCCTTTCCTTCATCTTCGGTGCGATTGCCGGCAGTTTTCTCAATGTTGTATCACTACGCTTTAACACAGGCGTCGGTCTTGGGGGCCGATCAAAATGCATGTCCTGCGGCACAAAGCTAACCTGGAAAGAGTTGGTCCCTATTTTCAGTTTTCTCTTTCAAAAAGGTTCGTGCAGGGCGTGCAAGAGTAAGATTTCCTGGCAGTATCCACTGGTCGAATTTGTTGCCGGCGCGATATTTGTCCTGATTTTCTTTGTGTTCCCGCCATACGATGTCGTTTCCGCTGTGCGTACGTTGCTTCACGTGGTCGCGGCCTGTTTGCTTCTTGTCATTGCCGTGTATGACATGAAACACAAGATTATTCCCGACCAATTTGCCTATACGTTTGCCGCAATTGCACTACTCACCTTGTTTGTGGGGGGTACGTCATGGTGGCATGTGCCCGGCTACTGGGCGCTCATCGCCGGCCCACTGCTCGCCATTCCTTTTGCCTTTTTGTGGCTCATATCGCGCGGTCGCTGGATGGGATTTGGCGATGCCAAGCTCATGCTCGGTCTTGGGTGGCTTGTCGGAGTAGCTGCTGGCATCAACGCGATTATCTTGGCCTTTTGGATAGCTGCAGTGATTAGTGTTATTTGGCTCTTTGTAACGTATAAGAAATTCAAATCTAAGACGGAGGTCCCCTTTGGTCCGTATTTGATCCTCGGAACGTACTTGGTGCTCATATTCAAGCTGCAGGTATTCGACGTGCACATGCTCAAGGACGTCATACTGTCGCTGTTTTAGTTTTGCGGTATAATGTCAGGGATGAACCTGCTCCACAATCAACATCGTATGCCGCGCCACATTCAACAACGGGCGTTTACCCTTGTCGAGCTCCTTGTCTCGGTGGGCATATTCGCTCTCATGACCGCACTCGTGGTCATTAAATACGGCAACTTCAACCAAAGCGTCCTCCTTACAAACTTGGCATACGACGTAGCGCTCACGATACGCACTGCGCAGACATACGGTCTTTCAGTGAAGTCTGCAGATGATGCCGCAGCCTCATACACATCGCCGACGTACGCGTATGGAGTTGATCTAGGGACCGGGACCAATGACAGATTCGTGCTCTATGCCGACCTCAACGGGAATGCTATATCCGATAGCGGGGAACAGGTGTCGACATATTCTATAAAAAGAGGAGCAGTTATCAGCGGTGTCTGTGCAGCCGATTCAACCGACTGCACGTTGGGTACCACCGGCACACTGACAGTGTTATTCAAACGTCCGGATCCGCAGGCTACTATATGCCTCAGTTCATGCGGTATGCTGATGGGCAAAGTCGAACTCAAGGCGACTGATGGCGGCGTGCGGACGGTCATTATCAGAAAAAATGGCCAAATAACGGTTTCGAATTAACATGTTCATGAATATGCCGCGACACACATATCATACGAAACGCACTGCAGGCTTTACGCTGGTAGAAATCATCGTATCACTCGGTATTTTCGCGATCGTGGCGACTGTCGCGCTTGGGGCGCTGGTCAAGATAGTTTCGGCGAATAAAAAAGCTCAGACGATACAGGCGACAGTGACCAACCTCAACTACGCGCTCGATGCCATGTCCCGCGAGATGCGCGTGGGCAAGAATTATTATTGTGTGTCAGGAAATACGTTCAATCTCGGGGCACTTACGGACGGTGATACGGCCAACAAATGTCCGACCGGGTATTCAAATGAGCTCAATGGCCGCATTATCGCGTTCAACTCTTCAAAAGTCGATCGTACCAACCCAAATAGCCCATGCAATTTGATATACGCATATTCATTCTATCCAGTCGGTAATGGCACATACTCTCTCCGAAAGGCAGAGCAAACGTCATGCAACAACACTTCATATTCGTTCAATGCCGATAGCTCGATCATCGACCCGAACGTTATCATTACCGGCTACTATATACGAGTTACCGCGACGGCATCCAATCCGTATTCCATAGGAACCGTTCGCATCTCGGGATACACTGGTTCATCAGACAAAGACAAGACGTACTTTGATGTCCAGACGACTATTTCTTCGCGTGCTCTCTAATATCTATGAGTACTTCATCCAACACAATCAGGAAGATGCACACGAACCACTCGGGTTTTACCATCATTGAGACGCTGGTGGCGATTACTGTGCTCATGATTGCCGTAGCCGGCCCGCTGGTCGTTGCTACGCGTGGTCTCAATAGTGCTCTCGCGTCAAAAGACCAGATGATCGCATCATATCTGGCGCAAGATACTCTTGAGACAATAAAAAATATCCGCGACGGGAACGTGTTTGCAAATCCGACTGACATCGAAGGTTCATGGCTCAAGGTTGGCAGCTATACGCTGAATTCCTGTGATGCCGATGCGAGTGGCCACAGCTGCGATATCAATCCAGTTGACGCCGACAATTCGGGAAATTTCGATTTGGTGAATTGTTCGACTCAAGTTGGTTCACTCAACAATTATAGCTGCAAGATATATTACAATGGCAGTACGGGGTATACGCATTCATCAAATTCGCCGGGAGTTTTCTCCGGATTTTATCGCCGTTTTTATCTAGAAAACGTCGGTATGAATAACAGCAAGTCAGAACGGAGGGTGCATGTCATCGTCGATTGGTTTGAAGGAACGGTTCCGTATCAAGTGCACGTGACCGGCCAGCTTATTGCTACAAGCAGATAACTATTCATCATGGAAAAAGGAAGAGCCAAAAAGGAAATAACATTGAAACAAGGGTACACCCTGCTTTTTGCAGTCATTACTGCGGCTCTCGTGCTCGGCGTTGCGGTGTTCATTCTATCGGTGAGCAAGAAACAGTACGCACTTTCAGTGGCGGCACGCGACTCCATTTACTCATTGTACGCGGCTGACAGCGCTATGGAGTGCGTGGCAGCATCAACCATCTCGACCAGTTCGCCGCTTGTTATAACATGCAATGGCATGCCTGCAGTTCCACCTTCAGTAAATTTTGCTTCGCCGGGCAGTCTTGATTCTACCTTGTGGCCGGCGCCAACTTCCAATGTATATCAAGCTACTGTTCTGGTCACACTTGATAGCGGTACCTGCGCTCTTGTCTCGGTTACCGATGGTAACTACACTGAAGCGGGCACGGTTAAACATAAAACTATCGTTGAAGCTCGCGGATACAACTATTGCGACTCCGCAGGTCCAAAGGTGAGCCAGCGTACAGTTGAGCGTGCCCTCCGTTTGACCTATCGCTAGAAATCTGTGCACATGTTTGTGCCATCTCATTTCTACCTGAATATTTGGGCGTTTTCTGCTATTCTTAGGGCATGAAAACGACTGATTCAGGTACATCCGACCCGGCTTCAAAGGGTGCGAAGACCCCAAAGTCCGAAATAGGCCGCCACACCAAACTCAAAGATCTCATTGAGCATCATCGTCACGCCTATCACACCAAGGATGCGCCAGAGATCAGTGATGAGGCCTACGATTCACTGTTCAAAGAATTGGAGTCTCTTGAAGATCAGTATCCCGAATTACGCTCTGCTGAAAGTCCGAC
>JAHFMB010000085.1 GCA_023269245.1 Candidatus Tayloriibacteriota bacterium | reverse complement strand
GGACAGGATTATTCATACGAAGGGATGATAAATCACGACCGGAAGAATGAGCTAGATGGATCAGTGCAGTTTTTTGTGCATGATTGATGAGTGGTAATGTGCAGTATAGATGTAGAACATTATTTGTGTTATCAATCCAAATATCTGGATCTTCAAGGCCGATAAAGTCCCAATCTGATCCTCCGGTTTGTTGTACGAGATTGTTAGTAATTTCTGTAGCGTTTTCAATTATAACTTTGTCTCCAATTGAAAAAGTGCCGACGGAATTCTTGCTTACCTTATGCAAAACACTTCTGTCTACAAAACTTGCTATTTCAACACTTCCTTCGCGCGACGTAATACACCGGATGACGCCTTCTGTATACTTTGATTGTGGATCCAGTGCTATAGCCATGACATGCTCAAAGCGACCGTCGGTTGTAACAGCTTTTCCTTCATGCTCAACATACCCAGTACCTTTTTTCATGGTTGAATTGTACCACTAAAACCTAGAGACCTTTCACCCTCTCAATTACAAACCCTTTCTCTCCATTTCGCGTGTTCACGTTCGCTTTTAGCGCTACACAGCGATCGGGAACGATGAGTGCATGGAATTCCTTATAAATTCGAGGAAATACGACGGCTTCAGCGGTACCGGAAAAATCCTGGATGGTCACAAACGCCATTGTTTCATTTTTCTTTGTTTGGATTTCACGCACCTCGGTGATGATACCGGCGAATATAGTTGCTGCACCTTCTTTAATGGTTTCAAATGCCTTTTTAATATCCATGCCATTTTTGGTGATAATATCACGATACCGTTCGAGCGGATGTCCGGAAATGTACAAACCAAGCAACTCCTTTTCCCAGGCAAGTTTGTCGCGCATCTCCGCGGGAGGCACTTCCACCAAACGTAATGTGGGCACGCTCGATGCGTCGGCCATGGCGCCAAAAAGGGAATGTTGGTCTGCATGTTGTTTGCTGTTTTCTTTGTTGTACTCAAGCATCAGATCAAGATTGGCAAGTAGGCCTCCGCGGTCGATACCAAAACAATCCATGGCCCCAGCCTTGATCAGTGATTCAAGTGATTTTTTATTGAGGTTCTTGTCTTTGACGCGATCAAGAAAGTCAGGTAATGATTTGAATTTTCCGCCTCGTTTGCGTTCTTCAATAATGGCTGTCGAGATGCCTTGGCCGAAGTTTTTGATGGTTACTAATCCAAAACGGATGCGATAAGTAGGAGAAGTCTTGGAAACATGCTTCTCGCCGACGCGCGTCAAAGCCTGCTGGCTTTGCGCTATGCTCTGACCGTCGTCCTGTGCAATGTCGGCTCGAACCAGTTTCCGCGACTTCTCCTCGCTACCATCGTTCTTAATGACCGTAAACTGGCTGAAACTTTCATTGACATCAGGTGGCAAAACAGGAATACCAATACGTTTACATTCTGCAATGGTCTCGGCGACTTTTTCGGTGTCTCCCTGTTCAGACGTGAGAACTGCCGATAGATACATTTCAGGGAAGTGAGCCTTGAGATAGGCGGTAATATAGGCAACACGGCCATAGGAGACAGAGTGCGCTTTGTTAAAACCGTATGCGGCAAAAGGTTCAATCCATTTCCAAACTTCTTTTGCCTTCTTTTCAGACCATTTGCTATGGGTGATACAGCCTTTGATAAAATTCTCCTTCTGTTTAGCCATTTCCTCGGGAATCTTCTTACCGACGGCTTTACGGAATTTATCAACTTCTCCCCAATTGTACCCAGCGATCTTGTGGGCCATCATCAACAGGTCATCTTGATAGACCAGAATACCGTAGGTTTTGTCCAGGATTTCTTTGAGAGCCGGATCAAGATACTTGATGAGTGAATGGTCATGCTTGCGCTGGATGTATTCAGGAATGAATTGGATTGGACCGGGACGGTAGAGAGCTACCATAGCGTTGATATCGTGAATGGTGCTCGGCTTCAAATCTTTGAGGAAGCGGGTCATGCCGTCGCCGTTCAATTGGAAAAGGTCAGCTGTTTCTCCGCGCGCCAACATCTCGAACGTTTTCTTATCGTCGACGGGAATCGTGTCATAATTAACTTCGACGCCATCAATCTTTTTGATACGTGTAATGGTATCCGCAATGATAGTCAAGTTTTTGAGACCAAGGAAATCGAACTTCAAAAGTCCCGCACCGTTTTCGTCAATCGAATACATATCGTACTGCGTGATGATCTTACCTTCACCCTTTGGATCGAACTGGAGTGCAGTATAGTTGGTAAGGGGTTCAGGCGACACGACCACACCAGCAGCATGGACGCCGATGTGGCGTGCACATCCTTCAATCTTACTGGCCATATCAATGATTCGTCGTGTATCAGGCTCGGTGTCGTAGGCTGTTTTGAGTTCCGGTACATCTGCTAATGCGCGCTCGATGGTCATAGGAAAGCCCTGGGAACCCATGGGGATGAGTTTCGATATGCGATCACCAATATCGTAGGAGAAGCCCATAGCACGCGCTACGTCGCGCACTGAGCCCCGAGCAGCCATAGTACCGAAGGTACCAATCTGAGCTACCTTGTCGGCACCGTATTTGTTACGTACATATTCGATGACTTCATCTCGACGGTCGTCGGCATAGTCCATATCGATATCGGGAGCAGAAGGGCGGTCAGGATTGAGGAAGCGTTCGAAGGGGATTTCGTACTCGATAGGATTGATGTTGGTAATCCCAGCCAAATAGGTAACCATAGAACCAGAAACCGATCCACGGATATTTGAAAGGATGTTATGTTCACGTGCAAAACGAAGCATGTCAGCGACCACCAGAAAGTATGGTTCATACCCTTTATCTCTAATGACTTTGAGTTCATACTCTGTACGCTTGACGGCCTCGGGTGTTTTTTCTACGTTGCGGCGCTCGAACCCTTCATACACAAGGCGACGCAGCTCATCGGTGTAGGAAAGGCCAGTTTCGACAATAAATTTTGGAAATGCCCATACGCCGAGTTTGAGGTTAAGGTTGCACATCCCCACGATTTTTTCCGTGTTTTCGAGAGCTTCCGGCATATCACGGAATAGTTCTTCGGCACGTTCAGGGGAAATGAAGGAAAAATCATCATCTTCGCTATCTGAGATTTTATCCGAAGAATCGCTGTGTGAGTTGACCCGCACCAGCGTCTCTCGGGCGAAACGATCTTCTGGCTTCAGGTAGTACACATCATGTGCGGCCATGATTGGGATTTGTTGGCTTTTAGCAAACTGCGCCAAGGTCTTCATATTTGATTCATGCCCGTCTATTTCAGGATGGCGTGTTATTTCTATGAAAAGACGTTCACCAAACACTTTTTTGTAAAATGCTGCAACTTCTTTTGCTTTATCTTGGTTCCTGCTGTTCAGTGACTGAACTATCTCTCCTGAAAATGAAGGCATAATGCACACGAGGCCTTCGTTATATTTTTCAATGAGTTCACGGTCAATGCGCGGCTTGTAGTAGAAACCTTCAAGGTGGGAGATGGTGACGAGCTGAATGAGGTTATGGTAACCGATATCGTTCATGGCCAACAGAACAAGGCGCGTGCGGCGATTGTCGATGCCGGCCTGCATGTCTTTTCGCGAGCGTGCCGCAACATAGAAATCAACGCCAATGATAGGCTTGAGCTCTTTTTTCTGACATGCTTTGTAGAATTCGATAGCGCCGTAGAGGTTGCCGTTATCGGTAAGTGCAAGTGAGGTCATGCCAAGCTTCTTGGCTTCACCGACCAGATCATCGATTTTGGGCAAGGCAGAAAGCAGGGAATAGTGGGAATGGGTGTGGAGATGGGCGAAACGGGACATGCAACTATTATAGAAGGAAAAAAGGAAAGAAGGAAAGATGCTGGATTGATAAAAATATGGTCGTATTCACTGTATGGTATATAATCGACCTAATGAAGAAACATCCAACCTATATGATCGGCATCGATGAGGTCGGCCGCGGCCCTATTGCGGGCCCCGTGGCTGTAGGGGCATTTGTATTTCTCAAACCAGAAGCCAGGAGACTATTCCGCGGCGTCAAGGAATCCAAGCAATTATCTGAAGAAAAAAGAGAGGAGTGGTTCGGCCGCATTGAAACTGCTCAAAAAGCTGGCATGGTTGATTTTAAGGTCACGTTTCAAAGCGAAAAAGTCATTGATACCAAAGGACTTTCATATGCAATCAAAACTGCCTTGCTGACTTCTGTGTATGCGTTAAAAATCAAACCGGCGTTGGCCCGCGTCTTACTTGACGGTGGGTTGAAGGCGCCCGCCAATTACACCAATCAAAA
>JAHFMB010000007.1 GCA_023269245.1 Candidatus Tayloriibacteriota bacterium | reverse complement strand
AACAAATGCCAGACAAAAACTTCGGGTAGAAAAACCTGCGAGCTGGTATGGGTATTATCCTGCGTAATGGGATGCTGCATCGACGCGTACTAATTACGGCACTCATCTTTACGGTCATTTATGCGGTTATTGACCCAATCGATTCATACTTGATCGGTCGCTTTATTGATGCAGTGACAGGAAGCACCGTCGTCGGAATACCGTTTACCGAGCATACCGTGCCTTTGTATACGGCTATTTTGTTCGGGTTCTTTTCCGCCCTTATCATCGAAAACCTGATTTCGCGCTGGCGCTCGCTTGCCAGTCTCAAGATGAAAGAGCTATCTCGCACAACATATATTGCCAATACGTCAGAGCATATATTCCGTTTACCGATCTCGTTCCACAAATCGGTCAAAATGGGGGAAGTCCAAGAGCGCATGCAGACAGCAGCAAATGCTGTGAGTGATATTTTGAGTGAAGATCTTATTACGGTTATTCCACAACTCATCAGTACTATTATCTTTTTGACGGTATTGTTTTTCTTGAGCCATCTTGTTTTTGCCATTGTAGCCATTGCAGTAGCCATCTATATAGTAATGATGGTCATGATGATAAAACCGACGGTGCTATTACAGCGACAGAGTCAGGCAGCCTACGCAAAAGTACGCGGTGTCATTCTTGATTCAATTCTTAATATCAAGATCATCAAGGATTTCGTGGCAGAAAAGTCGCAATCAACTACCATCAGAAAAGGATATCAGGAGAATGCGATGCCTATTTGGTATCGCCTGATGAACTATCGTAGAACACAGATTATGACGCAAAACATCATCGTGGTAGTTGTACGAACGTGTGTTCTCGGTATCTCAATCTATCTTGTTCGAAACTCATTGTGGACGATCGGTGACTTGGTGATTGCAAATAGTTACATTGGTCAAATATTCACTCCGCTCGCCGCTCTTACGAACAATTGGAGAAATATTCAAAATGGTATCATCGCGCTCGAGGATACTCAGAAGATTCTCGATATGCCAACAGAGGACTACACACCCGCAAAGTCTCTTGCGATTGGAAACAAGGAAATTCATGGGGACATAGATTTTGATAATGTCTCATTCGGCTACACTTCGGATCGAACCGTGCTTGAGCACATTTCGTTCGAAGCTCGTGCCGGACAGCTCATTGCTCTCGTCGGTGAATCAGGCGTTGGGAAAAGTACGCTTATAGAATTGATTTCTGGATACCATTTTCCGACTTCGGGACAGATATATATCGACGCGACCCCAATTCGCGAAGTCTCCTTGGAACGATTGCGATCTTCAATTGGTGTCGTCACGCAGGAACTCACACTCTTCAACGATACTATTCGTAATAATATTCGCTTTGCCAACCTGACTGCCACCAACGAACAGGTCGAAGAAGCTGCGAAAAAAGCTCACTGCGATTTCATTTATAAATTCCCCGAGAAATGGGATCAGATTGTTGGTGAACGTGGACTAAAGTTGTCGGTTGGTCAAAAACAACGCGTCGCCATCGCTCGAGCCATACTCAAGAATCCTCGAATACTCATTCTCGATGAGCCAACCTCGGCCTTGGACGCCGGTTCTGAAAAGATCATCAATGAATCATTGGATGAGCTCATGAAAGGGAAGACCACTTTTGTCGTGGCGCACCGCTTGAGCACTGTACGACGTGCTGACAAAATACTCGTCTTCAAAGAGGGTCGCATCGTAGAATCTGGCACGCATGCGGAACTTGTTACTATTCCAAACGGTGAATATCGTAGGCTCCATGAACTACAGATTGGACTTCATGAATAATCATGGTACTTCTACGCATGCACATTTCTCCAGCGATTCTTTATCGTTTCTTCAGCATTTCTCAAGGTCCATTTGGTATGGTGATATGGTTATCAGCGTCCGCCGCTATATGGTCGGACATAACATATATACCATGTCACTCGATCAAAAAGACGTAGAACTTATTGAACGTATTATTTATAAGCACAGCGATGATATCGCCGTTTCCATTGCGCGTAGTTTCGAAAGGCTTGAAGAGCGGATAGATGCGGGCGAAGCACGTACGTATTCCCGAATAGCCGAAGTGGAGGACCGTATCGAAGCCGGCAGGCAGGACACCTCCGATCTTATTGGGGAGTTAAAGGAGGAGGTGAGGGAGGTGGTCCGGATGCGGGAAATGTAAGGTGCTACCTACTTCGCCTGAACCTTGATTCCTTCCTTGGTATCCGAGAGAGTAAATCCACGGGCTTCAATTTCCTGGCGTAGTGCATCTGCTTTTACCCAGTCTTTATGTGCGCGCGCCTCTTCACGAGCTTCAACAAGAGCGGTAATTTCAGATGGCACCGCTTCCTCGGGAACGTGCTGAACAGTATCCAGCTTCAACCCAAGCACTCGATCCATATCAAGAATAGTAGCGCGTTTGTCAGCATCAGAAACATTCCCATCCTTGGTAACATCCCATACCAATGCCAACCCCCGCGGAGTATCCAAATCGTCATTAATATAGGCTCGAAAACGCTCTATATAGGCCTGTGAGGCAGTTCCGCCGACTGGTAGGGCACTGACCTGTCCCATGAGGCGTATGAGGGCATTTTGAGCCCCACGAATGGCGTCAATGGTGAAGTTCATAGGAGACCGATAGTGCCCGGAAAGAAGCCAGTAGCGATAGGTGAGAGGTGAAACGAATTGGTCCCGCAGGCTGCCCAACGTAATAAAGCCACCACTGGATTTTGCCATTTTGCCTGCATTCAGGGTGATAAACTCGTTGTGCATCCAGTATGTGGCAAGCGGAGAACCATACGCGGCTTCAGACTGGGCAATCTCATTGTTGTGATGAACTGCTATATGATCAATACCGCCCGTGTGTATATCAAACGGCTGGCCAAGGAATTTTCTCGACATGACTGAACACTCGATATGCCAGCCGGGAAATCCTTTTCCCCATGGGCTCTCCCAGCCAAGCTTGCCGTCAAATTTCCATACGGCAAAGTCGGCAGGATTGCGTTTTTCAGGATTGACAAGTACGCGCGCGCCATCTTTTTGCGAGGCGAGCGATATGTTGCCAAGCTTTCCATATGCAGGAAATGTCGAGATATCGAAATACACGCCATCTTGTATGACATACGTGTGCCCGCCTTTCTCAAGCCGCTGTATTATCTCGATATCGCCATCAATGTGTTCTGATGCTTTCGGAAATGCCTCGGGAAGTTCAACATTGAGGGAGGTGATATCATCTACGAACGCATGATAATAAAAATTTGCCACCTCAAGCATCGCTTCGACGGTCAACGGTTTTCCTTCCCGCTTGAGGGCCTTGGTCATCTTGTCCTCTCCATCATCCCCGTCGCTGACTAGGTGACCCACATCGGTTATGTTGATCACTTGATAAACGGTATACCCGTTGTATTCACAGGTACGTCGCAATATATCTGCAAATACATAGGATCTCAAATTGCCGATATGAGCATAATCGTACACCGTCGGACCACAGTGATACATGAATGCTTCGCCCTTGATGAGCGGCCTAAAAACTTCCTTCGTGCGAGTCTGCGTATTATAGAGTGTAATATCCATAGCGTTCTAAACCCACTTCTTTTTCTTGAAGAAGAACCAGATGCCAAGAGAAATGACCGCCATCAAAATCAATATGCCATACCAGCCCATGCCGTGTTCGATGAAGGGCACATTGAGCGCAGGGATGGTGAAGAGGGCGGCTATAAACGTGAGCGGTTGAAAAACAAATGCCACAACAGTGAGCATTTTAATGATGTCATTTTGTTTGGTATTGAGCAGTGAATCATTGGTTTCGCGGAGATCGGCCAAAAGTTCGCGGGCATTGGTTATAAGTTCACGAATACGGTTGAACTCGTCGCGGATATCACGGGCGTATACTAGAAAATCTTTGCCAAAAATCATTGCTTCATCATAACGAATCATATCTTCCCAAATATCCTGATGCACGCGAGCCGTCTGCTTGAAGTCAATGAGCTCACGGCTCAAATTTGAAAGTACTTCGACCATGTTTCGTTCATCGCCATTGAATATTGACGCTTCAGCAGAAACGAGAGAATCTTTAATATTCTCTAGATCTTGAACCATGCCTCCGTATATCCGCTTGACCATGTAATAAAAAAGATGTCCGGCATGCTCCATCTTGTCGTCTTTTTTCAAAATAGAGTTCGCCTCAAACACTTTGGTGAAATACTCCAATTGGTCGATCGTGTCTGTGCGTGATGTGATGAGGAAATTTTTGCCAATGACAAAGTCAACTTCTCGATCGACGATTTCATATCCACCAGATTTTGTTCGTACGCGTACCGGCAAGGTCAAGACCACCAGCATGTAATCCTTGTAAAAATCCATCTTCGCGAGTGATGAAGAGCTTCTGAGCTCCTCTCCAACCAGCGGATGCAAATCGTAGCGTTTGATTAGGCCGGCAATCTCGTCATCTGTCGGATTGAGGGTGTCCAACCAAACAAGACCCTTGGACGCATGGTGAGTTATCATGCGAAGTATTATACCGACTCAGGAACAAAGTCTCAAGGCATATCTACGACAGTCCGTACGCGAGGACTATAGCCGTGGACCGCGTAATGTGCGATAATAGCCCAGTAACTTTTATCACACTTCTGCTTAATTTTGTGCGCCATGAATTTTCAAGATAGAAAGATCGTTATATTTCTGATCGGCCTTCCACTCGCTGTACTGATTTTCTTCATCGGCGTATATGTCGGAGGAGGGAAGTCCTATGGTCCAAGCGATGATGGCAATGACGAAAAATCAATAACCAAAGACCAATTCGGTCCATACTGGAAGGCATGGCATATTCTCGATGAAAAATTCGTCGAGGCGGCAAGCTCGACGCCAGAAAAGAAGCTGTACGGATCGATTCAGGGCCTCGCATCTTCGTTTGGAGACCCATACACCGTGTTCTTCCCGCCGGTCGAATCAAAACAGTTTGAGGAGGATATTGCAGGCAATTTTGAAGGCGTAGGCATGGAGATTGGCATCAAGGACAAGCAGCTCCAGGTTGTCACTCCCATCAAAAATAGCCCCGCTGAACGCGCAGGGGTCAAAACAGGTGATTTTATTCTCAAAATTGACGACAAAAGCACCGTCGACATGTCCGTAGATGCCGCAGTCAAGCTTATTCGCGGCAAGGGTGGTACAACCGTAAAGATTTTATTCTTTACGAAGGGGGCCTCAAAACCGGTCGAACGTTCCATTGTCCGTGATGTCATCAATATCCCAACGCTTGAGACGAGTACGAAACCTGGCGGCATCTTTGTTATCCGCCTCTATAGCTTCACCGCGCAGTCACACAATCTTTTCCGCAATGCATTGAGAGAGTTTGTCACTTCGGGCAACCACAAGCTCATTCTCGATCTTCGCGGCAATCCGGGAGGATATCTCGATGCTGCATGGGACATGGCCTCATGGTTTCTTCCGACCGGCACCACGGTCGTGACCGAAGACTTCGGCAAGAATGGCAGTCCGACAGTATATCGCAGCAAAGGGTACAATATCTTCAATAAAAACCTCCGAATGTACATCCTTGTTGATGGGGGATCAGCTTCCGCATCGGAGATTTTGGCGGGTGCACTCAAGGAAAATGGCGTCGCCAAGCTTGTTGGGACAAAAACATTCGGCAAGGGCTCCGTACAGCAATTGATACCGATCACATCGGACACCTCTCTCAAGGTGACCATCGCACGTTGGCTTACGCCGGATGGTCACAACCTGTCACATGATGGCCTCGAGCCGGATTACAAGGTTGAGCCTACCGAGAAGGACTTTCAGGACAAAAATGATGTGGTCCTGAACAAGGCCGTTGAGTTGTTGACCAAGGAATTTTAGTGTAGTATCCGACTATCATTAGACATAATATTGACTGACATGAAAATCATTCTTCTCAAAGATGTAAGCAAGCTCGGACGCAAATATGAAACAAAAACCGTGAGTGATGGCCATGCTATCAATCTTCTTATTCCGCAAGGCCTTGCCATTGCTGCTACGGCCGATGCGGTCAAACGTATTGAAAATCTCAAGGCTAGTGCGGAAGGTGAGCGCAAGGTTCAAGAGGAACTTTTGGTCAAAAATATCGAAGGGCTCAAAGATGCGACCGTCACTATTGCCTGCAAGGCAAATGAAAAAGGTCACCTCTTTGCTGGTCTTCACAAGGAAGCATTAGTCGTGGAAATAGAAAAACAGACCAGACTTCAGATAGAGCCGTCATTCATTCAGCTCGAACACCCACTCAAAACGACGGGGGAGCACATGATTGAAGTCAAAACGGGTAATAAGACTGCAAGGTTCAAACTTGTCATTGAGGCGAAATAATACATGGTTGGTGCAGCAAAAAAGAGGGGAGTAACCCCTCTTTTTTCGTATTCAGATACATTACTTCACATGAACAACACCTTTTCGAAGCGTGTCATTGTTGTAACCTGTCTTGCGCTTTGAGCCGAACTCAACTTTGCCGTCCTTGAGTGCAAAGAGGGTATAGTCCTTTCCGACGCCTACATTGCGTCCAGGAAGGGTAGTCGTGCCACGCTGGCGGAGGATGATCTGCCCTACAGTGATGGCCTGTCCATGATTGATTTTAACCCCAAGGTACTTTGGGTTCGAATCTCGACCATTTTTTGTGACTCCTGCTGCTTTCTTATGTGCCATGGTGGTTAGTGACTATTGATTAAACTAGGTCGCGATAGTATAGCATGTGAGCCAAAGTCGTCAAGGGCTTTAGCTCAATTTCATAAACCCATATTATAAGCCGTATTTTAGCAATTTTGGTCGTAGGAATTTAGTAAATGGCTACAAACAAGGGTATTTTAGGTATAAAATGTGGCTTTGTTGAGCCATATTATAATCATAGAACCCTTGACTTAGAACGCCAGGGGTGCTATACTTATGTCACAAGAAAAGAAGAGGTAACCTCATGGTTACTTACTTCTTTTTTTAATTAATATGCTTGAACTTACAACTGGTGTGGTATTCCTGATGTCTTCTGTATATGGTTCAGGCCAGAGCGACGCGCAAATCAAGTCTCTCACGGCAGAAACCAACGCGCAGGTGACACCAACAACGGAAGTTCGCTCATTCTCAACTTCAACCGACATAGAGTCATACCTCCATGAACAGTATTTCGACGCTCCGATCCTTATTGAGATCGCGCGTTGTGAATCTGAATTCCGCCAGTTCGATAAGAACGGGAACATCGTACGAGGCCGGGCAAATCCGGACGACGTAGGTGTCATGCAGATTAATGAATTCTATCACTCTGAAACTGCCCGCAAGATGGGTATCAACCTCAAAACTACTGAAGGTAACGTTGCCTACGGCAAATATCTCTATAGCAAGTATGGTACAAGCCCATGGTCAGCTTCTGAGCCTTGTTGGTCAAAGTCAAAGATTGCGCAACTCGCGCGTAAATAATTATTCTAAGGCATAAAGGGCCCCGAAAGGGGTCTTTTATGTTGGGCGGAGTAGTCCGATATTTAAAATGTAAACTTAAAATCTTTTTTGAAAAGTAGTTACCCAAACAGGTGAGGGAACATATCAAACCAACCAATCCGGCCGCCTTTCTCCTCTGTAGACCATGTCGCACAATATATCTTAAAAGCATATCAATATAGAGAGGTTCGGGGGAGAACCAACAAAAAAGGCTTCACACGAAGTCTTTCCTGTTATTGTTATCTGTTTGAATCTAATTTGGTATGAGCCTCGGCGGGCTCAATTGTGGCGTGCTTGATGATAATAAACTATCTGAACTACCATCTTTTATCTTTGTCAGATTCTCGATCGCCGGCTCCCAAATCAGCTTGAGGAAAATATCGTTCCAAAGGTATAAAACGGGCTTCTTGAGGTATCCATTCCATACCGTGATCATAATCCCCTGAACATAGGTGAAATTTTCCTGGCCAGCCGGGGAATTGACTATTGTGCGAATATTGAGGCCAAAATAGCTGATAATGAGCAAAATGATAACAATATAAATAATAAGACGAATCAGTCCTCCCCTGTTCGTATTTCTTTTTTGAATGAGAGTATTCATGCCTTTATTTTATAGCGAAACTAGAAATATGACAACGGATTGAGATAGGCACCTTTTTTAGTCAACAGTGGCATTTCGATAGCGCGCGCACCAGGACATGATCTGAATTTGTATGAACCAACGGTCACGCCATCGGACACAAACACAGTAAAATGCAGATGCGCGCCGCGCGGACCTCGAGGAACGACGTTGCCGCTATAACCACTATAAGCTATCGTTTCACCTCGACTCACGGTTTGGCCCACCGAGGCTGAGACGTACGACAAATGGGCATATACCGTTGTCAGGCCGTTAGTATGCTTGACCAGGACCCACTTGCCATAGGAGGCCCCTGGGCAGACTGTATCAGTATTACCGGAACCAATGACGAGACCGGAGGCGGCAGATTTGACCGGCGTACCTATGGAAGCTGCGAAATCAACGCCATTATGGCCTTGACCGTTATAAATCTGAGCATTTTTTGTCGCAAACGGCGTGTTTCCGAAATATTGAGTAATCCTGACCTTATCAAGCGGATAACTCAAAATGCCGGTACCAGAAGTCGGGACAGCATCAGACGAAACGCTCGACTTGAGAGAAGCTTCGAGATCTGCCACTTCCCTTTCAAATGCTTCCTTTTGTTCCTGGCGCTGTGTAAGCAGCTGGGTATATGTTGATTGATTATTTTTTGTTTCCTTCAGAAGCGCATTATTTTCTTCGGTATTTGCAATAATGACTTTTTTCTGCGCGCTCAGCTGCTTGCTCAGTGACTGCAATTCAGTTTTTGCTTTTTCAGTATCCTTTTTGTTTGTTTCAAGGCGAATCTTTGCTGTCTGAAGATTCGCTATGTGATTAGACAGTCCTTGTTGCAATGTTGAAATCCCCTCGAGCGAATCCCACGTGCCTGATAGCGAATCCTTTGAGAGCATCAATTCAAGCAAAGACTTGTCGCTGATTTCGTTGAGTGTCGAGAATGAGCGTGCAATAATCCTTTTGTTATCCGAAATGGTATCTTCCTTTTCAACTATTTGTGAGCCAAGTTGCTGTATCTGTAGATTTTTTTCAGCAATGCGATTCTCGGTCACTTTAATATCCGCCTCGAGCTTCTTCTGTGTCAGTTGGAGCGATTTAATAGTCGACGAAAGCGATGAAGCTTGGCTCCCCAACTCATTGAGCTGATTTTGATAGCTTGCAATCTCCTGCTCGAGAGCCTTGATATCCTGCGTGCGCTGATCAATCTTTTGCTGAAGACCATTCTTCGCAGCGGCAGGGGCTACGGGTGCCGTCTGGGCATGCACAGAAACAGAAAGCAGTGCGCACGCACCAATAAGACCGAGGGTATACAGTAGGCGCCTGCGTATCATGCGGAAAAATATTAGGCTGATAATCTGCCAATCGCCGCCTCAATGCGTTTCAGCGATTCTGTCTTCCCGATAAGTGCTGCGGATACAAAAGGATCCGGGGATTTATCCTGTCCGGTAAGCGCCATACGAAGCGGCCACAGGACATCTCCTTTGCCGTTGGTTTCGACGTATGGCCACAGAACGGATTTTACGTTTTCGGCGCTAAATGATGACTCGGCGACGGTTAGAAGAAATTCTTTTACGGCACTGAGATGCTTTACTGAAGCAGCTCGATCGGGATTCTTCTTCCAAAGCAATTTATCTGTAGGGTATTCAGCAATACGATGCACAAATGCCATTTCACCGTTTGCGCCAAACATATCGTGCAAATCAGCAAATATGACAACCTTATCACGAAGTACAGGAATAAGCTTCCTAAACGTATCGCTATTCGGCACGATCCATTCAGGCAAAAAAGGTTTTGAGTGTTCGGCAAAATCCGCATCCGAAAGTTTGAGAATGTACTGGCGATTGAACCATTTGAGTTTTTCTTCATCGAAGATAGCACCACCTTTCTGAACTCGTTCTAATGAAAATTTGGAGACAATTTCATCCAGACTCATAATTTCCACGTCATCAGATGGATGCCATCCAAGTAAAGCAAAATAATTGACCAATGCACCCGGCAAATATCCCCTGCTGCGATATTCGCTGACAGGAACGGCTCCTTTACGTTTGGATAATTTGGATCTGTCTGATGCGAGTAAGAGTGGAATGTGACCATACTGTAGTATTGGCTTTCCCAATGCCTCCAAAATAAGAATTTGGCGCGGAGTATTAGAAATGTGCTCCTCGCCTCTTAGGATATGCGTAACTCCCATTTCATGGTCATCAATAACAACGACCAAATGAAATACGGGTTCATCCTCATTTTTTGCAATGACAAAATCGCCTAGTTCAGTAGTATCAAACTCGACACGTCCGCGGATAAGATCGTCAAAGGCAACTTTCTTGTTTGGGTTTTTGAAACGGATAACTGACCTGAGCGGCTCCGAACTCTCGGGTTTTGCAGCCTTGCCAAATTTGGCTACCATTTCCTTTGCACGTATTGCTTCTTGCTCTGCAGTGGAAACATAGGCATGTCCCGACGCGATCAGTTGCTGTATGTATTTCTTATACATATCAGTTCGATCTGATTGACGATAAAACTCATCATACTCAAGTCCGAGCCATGTGAGGCTTTCGACGATATTTTCTTCGTATTCTTTCTTGGAACGCTCTTTGTCAGTATCTTCGATACGCAAGATGAATTTACCCTTATTTTGGCGTGCATAAATCCATGAAAAAAGCGCCGTTCTATAGGATCCGGCATGAAAATAACCTGTAGGCGAAGGCGCGAATCGGGTTACGACTGTCATAGGAATAGTATAGCAGAAAACGTCCTGCGAGGCCTATTCTTACCCTATTTAATACACCAAATTCTTCACTGTCCCTTTTTCTAAAAAATCGATAACATTATCAGCTGCAATTTTCGCCATCTCATTGCGCGCAGATTCGCGAGCCGATGCAATATGCGGCGTAAGTATTACATTGGGTAACTCGGCAAGACCTTCTACCAACTTTGGTTCAAGCTCAAATACATCGAGTCCTGCACCTCGAATGGTTCCACGCTGGAGAGCCTTGACCAAGGCTTTCTCATCAACAACCGGACCACGAGACGTATTTATCAAGAATGCGGTCGGTTTCATCATTTTCAATCGAGCATCATTAATAAGATGTTTGGTTGAATCAAGTAATGGCACATGCAGACTCACCACGTCCGCCAACTTGAGCACATCTTCAACTTTTGGATAATATTTGGCGCCATATTCTTTTTCAATTTTTTCGTTTCTGACCACGTCATAATAAATAACAGGCATATCAAATCCACGAGATGCATGGTGGGCGACTCTCTCCCCTATTCGGCCGGCGCCGATCAAACCAAGAGTTTTCTTTTCAAGATCCGTACCGACAAAGAGCATGGGGTCCCAGCCCTGATATTTTCCTGCACGCACAAACGTATCCGCCTCTACCATGCGTGTCGTCAAACCTATCATCAGTGCAATGGTATGCTCGGCAATACAATAGGCGTAATTGCCAGGCGTATTTGTAACAAGAATGCCACGCTTCCTGGCCTCAACTACATCGATGTTATCAAAACCAGTCGCATAGTTTGCAAATAATTTTATATTCGGAACTGCGTCAAAAATTTTGGCATTAATTTTGTCAGTCAATAAAGTAATAACTGCATCGTACGGTTTCCTCTGAAGCGCTTCAATGATATCTGTCTGGGAAGGGATGGCTTCCTTCATGTTCATGTCTATGGAATATCCTTTTGCACGCAGCATTTCGACGGCGATCTCCGGAATCTGGCGAGTAATATAAATGTTCTTCATGAGAGGAACTAATTATAGCGCAAATAAAAAAGGGCGGCACCTGCCACCCCGAAAGAAACGCTTTACCTCGTCGCTGCTCGAAAGCAAGCTGGAGTTGATGAAGTTCGCCGAATTATCGCACGAGAAACACCGCCGGCGGGGTCAACTGACAACCAGAGCTTCGGTACGGGAACCAGATCCCGTTTCCAGAAGGTTCAACCTTAGCTTCAGGTCTGGGTCGCTACTTAATCGATTCCTCGAAAAAGCGAGATGCGCAGGCGCAACCATAGCATCTAATTAGCTCCCTTTAGCCACATGTGTCATCGGAATACACTGTGCCGTTCAAGCATTTCCGTTGTTAATACTACCACCGGTAGTATAAGTATCAAATACACTTATCCCCATAAGCATGACAACAAAAAGGCCGCATTCCTGCGACCCTTTTGTAGTTTGTAGTTTGTAATTTGGTATTTGCAGTTTAACCTTTAAGTCCTGCGCCTACCGCAGCTGAAGCACGGAACAGTTTCATGATGATATCTCCCTTCGCATTTTTGAGAGGAAGATCCTTCTCGGCGTCAAACTTTTTGTCGCCATCGTCTGAGTGGAGCATGGCGTAGTACAGTGCCCCCTCGACTGTCGGCTTCGTCAACGTAATCTTGCCGGTGTTGATACCCTTGTCGAAATACTGAGAACCGATAATCTCTCCTGGAACGCCATTGTTATCCTTGTGAATCTCTACCCAGCCACCATTGGCGAGCTGAACTGATGAGAGAAAGACAACATTACCTGGAAACTGATCACCCATGACAATGCGATTGCTCTCGGTTGAAGCCGTTGTTTCTGTAGTTGGTGTTTCCGTAGTCAAACCCTCTTCTGCAACTTCCTTGTCATTGCCAAAGACGAGAATGCCCACGATAATAAGCACGATAATGACGATAACGGTGACTACCCACTGCCACGTCTTTATGCCTGTTGATGGTTCCATACGTATTGATTAATAGAGTTACGGACTTATAAATACGACATTTTTAGACTGCTATTATAACACATAAAAGCAGCCTTTTTGCAAGCTAGCAATCCTTGACAATATTGCAAAATAATATTCTAGTTTTTACTTTTCGTGCTCGAGAGCGATGTCGAGAACAGCATCAGCAATGAGTTTAGCGCTGTCAGTGCGCGAAAATTCTTTGGCACGCTGCTTCATAGTTTCCTTGATTGCAGTCGAATTGTTGATGCGTTCGATCTCTTCGATGATGATATGGGCGCTCAAATTGTTTTCTTCAATAACCGAAGCGGCACCAGTGCGCGCATATGAAAATGCGTTCGCTGTCTGATCATGACTGACCGAAGTTGGCAGGGGTACTATGATGGATGGAACACCCCAGGCGGCAATTTCGAATATCGTTGAACCTGCCCGGGAAATCACCACATCAGCCACGCCGGCGGACATGCGCAGAGCCAATTCATTGAGATAATCAAACGGGTGGTATCGGTATGAAAATGCATGGTCCTTGAGTATGACGCCTGAGGTGGCCTTTATTTCCTCGATATTATCGCGCCCAGTCTGATGTATAACTTGATACTTGTTGAGAAGCTCAGGCAAACCCTCGATAATGGCATCGTTGATATGCTGTGCACCTTGGGAGCCGCCAAGAATGAGGACAACGGGAGTATTCTGTTCGAGCTGGAGAAATTCATGAGCACCATTTGAAAGTGGCTGAGCAATGTCTGCCCGTATCGGACAGCCCGTGAGCGCCACGACACCTTCGGTCTTTGGGAAATGAACCGCAGCCTCTGGATATGAAATGGCAATTTTCTTTGCAAACCTTCCCGCCCACGCGTTGACGCGTCCTGGCGAACTATCAGACTCATGGATGACTACAGGAATATGCAGGAATCGGGCGGCGAACAACGCCGGAAAACTCGCATACCCTCCTTTGCCGAATACGACATCTGGGTAGATCCGATACATGCTGATAACTGCCGCAATGCAGCCAAAGAACGTCTTGAACACGTCAGTAACGTTAAAAATTGAAAAGTAGCGACGCATCTTTCCTGCTGAGATGGGTACAAATTCGAGTTCATTATCAAAAAGCGCACGTGCATTGTATTTGCTCGGTGCCATAAAATACATCTGCGGAGGAATAATGCGGCGATCTTTAACTCGCTCGCGTATAGCCTGGGCAACGGCAATAATTGGATAAAAATGACCGCCTGTGCCACCGCCGCTGAATAGAATTTTCATGGGGATATTATAGCCCTTCTACGCCCCAAATTCAATTTCAAACGAATACATCCCCATAGCACAAACTCCCCGGAGAGTTCCTATTTTTGGGGTTCCAATATCAATCCTCGTACTACCAACGGGCGGCAAATTTTTTGCAATTGACAGACTTGGGATACGCACAGCAATTGAACAATCGTAAGTACCATTTGTAATAAATTGGATTACTGTCGGTAATCCAGATGTTGCGACACTTTTTCGAGGTTTGTACCCGCCTTTTACATCGATAGCAATTATTTGTGTACCATCAACAATTGATACATTATTGGCCGGTTCATTGTTTGTTGTAGTGGACTCACTCCCCACCAACAATATCGCACCGCCAATGATGACGATTGCAACTGCGATTGCTCCAATGGTTGCTTTCATACGGTTAGTATACTAGAAGTTAAAGAAGGGCGGTATAAGACCAATCACCACCAAGCTATTAATAAGGTTGAATAGGGCAAATAGTATTACGACGAGACCAGCTGTTTTGAAGAATATACCCGACTTTGAACTATTTTTGATACTGAACGAGCTAAAACTTAGAAGTGCAAGGACTGGCAAGGTACCGAGTGCGAACGCGAGCATTGTAAGTCCTCCGGTCAAAAAACTTCCTGTAGTAAGCGTGTATAGTTGCATGGATTGAGTAAATCCACACGGCAGAAAGAATGTTACAACACCCACGAGTAGTGGCGTGAATGTATGATTGAACTTTGATACTCTATGCGCATGTTTTGAAATAAATTTTGGCATGGAGGGCTGAAGTTTCTTTGCCCAATGAAATGTATCGAGAAGATTGATACCAAGAATCAGCATAACGAGACCGATAACAAGGCTCAGAATGAACGTGGCCGAGGCATTCAAGGTAAACGCTGATCCGATAGCACCAATCACTCCTCCAAGAATGAAGAATGAAACAAGCCGTCCTCCATGGAACATAAGTTGTGGACGGACCTTATCCCCTTCTTTAGCAAAGGTTGCTGACATGGAGAGTAGCAATCCACCAACAACTGCCATGCATGATGAAAGTGAGGCAATAATGCCAATCACAAATGCGGTACCATATGTCACGTTGCCTGAACCTACTAGATTGACGAGACCGACTTTTTGCAAAATCACAAAAAGTATTGCAAATCCGATGGCGACGGGTACTGCAATCTTGAATTCTGACCACTTTTTTACTTGAACGTGTCTCTCAACCGATACGGTGTAGCCATGAGGTTTAAGAGGTATTGTTAGATCAGCGGCAATTTGCTCTATTGTCTTATCGCCAAAATCGCCAGTTACTTGGACTGAATGAGTGGCCAAGCTTGATTTGACGTTGGTAATATTTGGCAAATCCCCTAACTCACTTTCAGTCATAAGGACGCAGGCGTTGCAGTGCATACCGTGAACATGGAATGTGAGAGTTTGTTGTGACATAACTTTATAATTTTTTAGTTTTAATTCGCAACGAATTCCCTACCACTGACACGCTCGACAGTGCCATGGCCATTCCAGCAAATACTGGCGAAAGCAACCAACCAAACACTGGATAAAAAACGCCTGCCGCAAGTGGGATACCAACAATGTTATAAATAAATGCCCAGAATAAATTCTGCTTGATCCCGCGCATGGTAATTTTTGACAGCTTAATCGCTTTGACGAGCTTCGATATATCACCTCCAAGAAGCGTAATTCCGGCAGACTCTATGGCAACATCGGTGCCAGTACCCATGGCAATACCCACATCCGCTTGTGCCAGTGCCGGAGCATCATTTACCCCATCCCCCGCCATAGCGACAATCTTTCCTTGACCTTGTAATTCTTTTATCTTCGCCAGCTTATCCTGTGGAAGTACATGCGCTACAATCTCATCAATGCCTACAAGCGACGCCATGTACCGTGCCGCTTTTTCATCATCACCGGTAAGCATAACAACTTTGATGCCGAGCCTATGGAGATCAGACACAGCTTGTTTTGATGCCGGTTTTATTTCATCCGCAACCATAACAAATCCGAGAACTTTTTCTTTGGTTGCCAATATTACTGGCGTCTTACCTTGCGCAGTAAATGCACCGATCTGTGACATGTCCAATAGAAGATTCTGATCTAGGATAAGCTTTGCATTACCTACAAAGTATTCAATGCCTCCAATCGAACCCTTAAGCCCTTTTCCTTGAACTGCTTCAAAGTTTTCGACCGTCTTAATTGCGATCGATTTTTCTTGGGCGTAATTAATTATTGCATGAGCAATAGGGTGTTCAGACTTTTTTTCGAGTGACGCAAGGATTGAGATAAATTCTGCTTGATTGGCGGCCGCACCCCCACGTCCAAGGTCAGACCCTGGGCTAATCTCAATATCAACCAATGTTGGTCTGCCAATTGTAATGGTGCCCGTTTTATCAACAATAACAGTATCCACTTTGTGGAGCTTTTCCAAGGTCGCTGCGTCTTTTATGAGAATACCCTCGCGCGCACCTTTTCCTACGCCAACTATAATCGCCGTAGGTGTCGCAAGGCCAAGTGCACAAGGACAGGCGATAACAAGAATGCCGACAAATGAGACGAGCCCACATGAAAGAGCCTGTGAAAAACCAAGTGGTCCGGTACCAAACAAGAGCCATGCGCCAAAGGCTAGAACAGCAATAACTAGTACAATCGGTACAAAAATGCT